>NZ_BDHF01000080.1:0-6252 GCF_054786115.1 Treponema sp. R80B11-R83G3
AGAACGCAAAGAAAAGTTGCATACTGCATTTATTAAGAGACAGGAATACTGGCGGACAAAAAATGCCGGTTCCTGACACACCTTATATGCTTGTCTTAAAAACGGCAAGTTCAGCATAAGCAGTACACCTTTACTTCAAAAGCAACCTTCCATTTTGGAATAGATATACCATTTTTATTACGCTCCATAACCATTAAAGGATGAGAAGATGAAACCTTCACAATATTGTTTATACATATTATTTCGTTTACAATGTACTTATGGATTTTAGATACAGCAATGTATTTCGTCCTTCCATGTTCTGCTTCCCAAGAGCAAATCTTATCTCTGATTTTTAATGAACCTATTGGAACATATAAATCGGAATCAATAAAAACAAGTTCAGACGCTGGGAAACAACCGACATAGTACACACATTTGGCGTTGTTTTCGCCATAATAGGATACATGACGTACACATTTGGCATTATTTTCGCCAAAATAGGATGACCTATGTACATTTTGGGCATTATTTTCACCATAATAGGATACTGGGTATACATAATCCCCGCTTGAAGTCGGATACACGCTAATCGCACCTGATTCACCATATGACATAAAATACTCTCCTTTGCTATAATAGTATTAATAGCTCAGCGTTTATTGCCAGCCACGGCATTGATTTTTATCTGTCCAACGGACAGTATAAAAAACTGAAAACTTCAGTTTAATATAGATAATTTTTGTTGCGCTCTCATGTTGCTCGTATTTGTATTAGACATACTCCTGATACAATCAATACACAATGAACCGATTTCATTTGGCTCCCGATTAAGCGTTTTTTGACAAACATCACATTTAGCCATTTTTATCTCCTTTTTTATACAGGTAAATCCTGTATTTATTTTATTCGAATGTCGCCTATAACCTAACAGGTCAGTCGCCATTTCAAATAAATACTTCAATAAAGGTAACGCATAGGAGTCACTTTTTTTTAATATTTCATTAACTCCTTCTATGAAAAATTGCTTACCCAACCAAGCACTTTAATTTTTCTTCTGCCTTAGCACTTCCACGTTTTGCCGCTTCAGTGTAATAGTACATCGCTTTTTCTTTATCCTGCGGCACGCCTTCTCCATTATCATAAAAATTTCCTAGTTTAAAGAGCACTTCATCATAATCACGTCCCGCTTCCTTGGCGAACAAGTACACCTCTTTTTCGTAATCCTGCGGCACGTTTTCTCCTTTATCATAAAAATCTCTAAATTGGTATGCCTCATCGCTAGACCAACATTCTGCTACCTTGAGATACAAGAACATCGCTTTTTCTTTATCTTGTGGTACGCCTTCTCCGTATTCATAACATTTTCCTAGATTGAATTGTGCTCTAGAATTCCCCTGTTCAGTTGCCTTGGCATACCAGTATGCCGCTTTTTTGTAATCCTGCGGCACGATTCCTCCTTTATAATAAAAATTTCCAAGTTTGTATTGCGCTTCATGCTCTCCCTGTTCCGCTGCTTTGGTATACCAGTAAAACGCTTTTCTATAACTCTGCGGCATGCTGGATCTAATATAAAAATTTCCGAGGAAATGTTTTATTTTTGCTTCTCCCTGTTCCGCTGCTTTGGTGTACCAGTACGCCGCCTTTTTGCCATCTCGCGGTACGCCTGTTCCTCTCTCATAACAAGTTCCTAGAAGTAATTGCGCATCAGCATTTCTCTGTTTCGCCGCCTTGGTGTACCAGTACACGGCTTTTTCGTTATCCTTGGGTACTCCTTGCCCGAAATTATAACAAAATCCAAGTTTGTATTGTGCTTTAGCATTTCCCTGTTCCGCTGCCTTGGCATACCAGTACACGACTTTTTCGTTATCCTTGGGTACGCCTTCTCCATTATTATATTTTTCCCCAAGATAAAACTGTTCTTCTGCATCTGTTGGTTCAGACATATATCACCCCTTATATAAAAATCGCCTAGCTTATGGGCGAACAAGCCGGAAGCCGGCGTATCTGCCATGCGGATTGTAGCTGCTCCGAACAGCCGAACGGACATATTCTATCGAAGCACCCCAACCGCCACCGCGTGCCACGCGTTTAGTCCCCGAGGATGCGCCCATTGGATCAGTCTGATCTTCGTTTGAATAATTACCATACCAGTCCCAACACAACTCAAACACGTTTCCGCTCATGTCGTACAATCCTAAACTGTTGGGAGCCTTCTTCCCAACTTCATGTGTCCTAGAGCCGCTGTTATCTTTATACCATGCTACATCTCCTGCACGGTTGCTACCCGAATACTTGTAATTCCCAGGCGAACTGTCCCCACCTCTGGCGGCATATTCCCATTGCGCTTCAGACGGCAAACGGTAGCCATTGGAACCGCTGGCTATTTGTACTGCGTCCCATGTACTGTCCCAGTTTGTTGGTATAGTTCCCCATTTGGAAGAATTGGTACTCCCTGATATAATGTACGCAGGGCTTAATCCCTCCATCATGCTTAATTTGTTGCAGAACACCAAAACGTTATACCAACTTACACATTCTACAGGTCGCTTGCTCTGAACTTCTCCTGACGCAGGTGAAGACGTAAATTCACTCGGATTGCTCCCCATCACCGCCTCCCATTGCTCCTGCGTTACTGGAAACCTGCCCATGTAAAAACTGCTTAACTTTACATTATGAACAGGTTTTTCACTTTTTTCGCCCCAAATATTTCCCATTTTAAAACTGCCGCCTAGAACATGCACCATATCTATATGAGGAGCTTTTTGTTTCACAGCCTGTGATGATGGCGCATTAATTGTGGCAGGATTTTTGCTTGGCTTTGACTTTTGTGATTTCTGCGCCGTTTCAATTTCTTCTTCTTCGGACTCTTCATAAGTGTCTACATTTCCAAAATCACGTACAAATCTACGCAATTTATCTACTTCCTTATCACATTTCTTGCACCTTTCAAATAACTGCTTAACACGTTCATTTCTGGGGTATTCTTCTTTGGCTTTATTCAATAAAATCTTAGAATTATTTATATTTTCGTTCATCTGATCAAATACTTTATAATAAAAAAGTTTTTTTTCTGGTAAAGATGTGTTGGGTGAACCTGAACCTTGATTAAGTCCTAAATTGTTTAAAAGCTCCCCATAACCTCTATTATTCAAAGACGAAACGGATTTTTGGCGAATTTTTTCTAAATCTTCAAAATCTTGTATTAAACTCATTTTTTCTTTTATTTTACTTACACTAAATTCACCAAAGGTAGCATTAACATTTGGATCGCCAAAAATATTATTCTCAATGATACATATGTTTTTCTCAACCTTATCTAAATATTCATTGACGCTATGTTTATTCATATCCTCTAAATTATTTATAATATTTTTAGCTCCTCCATTCATTCTATTTATAGCATCTAGTCTTTTTTGAGCCGCATTGAGAGCTTTCTTAGCAACATCAACAAATCTATTATCTAGATTTAAACTAAGAGCTTTTTCAAGGTCTTTAATTGCTAGTTCCCCATTTTCAAACGGTCCGGGAATACTATACATCAGACCACGAGCAAAATATGCAATTGCAAATTTCTTATTAATATCTATTGCTTTAGTATAATTTTTAATTGCATTTTCAATATCATCTTTTTTATCATAGACATCTCCAATATCTTTATACGCATTTGCATTATTAGGATCAAGTTCTATCACTTTTTTATAATTTGACATGGCGCTTTCATAATCTTTTTTACAAAGGTATGCATTTCCTCGTTTATGATATGCCAATGTATATTCTTTGTTAATTTTTATTGCCTTAGTAAAATCTGCGATTGCCTTATCCTCATCATTTTTTCCAGTAAAATATGTAATACCACGCAAATAGAATACTTCCGCAAAATTAGGATCTAGTTTTACTGCATTGGTAAAATCTGCTATTGTATTATCATAATAACCGTTGTTATAATACGCTTTACCGCGCTCAAAATACGCTTGCACATAATCAGGGTTAAGTTGGATAGCTTTTGTATAGTCTTCAATTGCCTTGTCCTCTTTATGGGCTATAAAATACAGGTTCCCCCTACCATAATACAACTTTGCATCATTAGGTTTTTTCTGAATCTTTTGATTATATTCTGCAATAGTTTTTCCGGTTAATTTACCTTGTTTTGCCATTTTTTATTCTCCTTGTTTTTTCTCTCTTGGATAAATAATTGCTAATATACATGATAACATATAAATAATAAATGAAGGTACAACAGTAAAATAAGCAATTCCTTCTAAGTTTTATTACGTTTTTAGCTCGCTCGGCATTAATATTTCTGTCCAACGGACAGTATTCATTAAAACATTGTTAATGCGCATGATGTCACTTTTTACGTTTCTCTTGCTTGAGCAAATCAATAGCTTCTTGATCTCCCAAATCAGCCGCTTCCTGCATTAGTGCCCATCCTTTTTCTTTATCTTCTTTTAACCGCATATAACCTTCTATATAAGCGGCACCTAATATCCTTTTTGCTCTTGCACTTCCCTCTTTAGCGGCTTGATTTATCCAAAAAAATGCTTTTTCAAAATCTTTTTCAGTTCCTGAGCCTAACAGATAACAAGAGCCTAAAGCTCTTTTAGCTTCTACATCTCCATTTTTAGCGGCTTTTTCATACCAGTAAAATCCCATTTCTAGATCAACGTCTGTACCAACACCTTGTTTATAATGAGTTGCCAGATCATAATACGCGTCGACATACCCTTGTTCTGCAGATTTTTTTTCGAATTTAAAAGACCGTTCAAAGTCTTCTTCAAATCTTGCAATACCCGCAATTTCATGCTGGGCTTCAGCATCGCCTTTCAATGCAGATTTCTCCCACATATCATAACTTTGCATTAATAAATCTTCAATTAATTTTTTATCCTTACTGCTTTCTTGGGCTTCTTCGGCCTCTCCGAAGTATTCTTTGGCAAGTTCACGCATGGCGACTGGATCATCGGATTCGGCTTTTTTTTTAAGATCTTCGTTAATCATATATAGCTCTCCTTTCCTATTAACAAACGCGCTCTAAAAGATAGAACATTCAAAATAAAAACGGAACCATCCGTAAAACACTTGATAATTCCGTTTTATATATTTTTACTTCACTATCTTAAGTACCTTTAAGTCATCTAAACAAACGCCATCTTTAGCCAATTCGAAATTATTAGCAATTATGCCTATCTTTCTGCTTAAATCCGCCTTATCGATATTTTTCCCAAGAGTATAATCCTGAAGCTCTGCTATTGCAGCATCTTCACTGGCGATTATTGCATCGAATTTTTTAATCCAATTATTTCTTCTTAAAATAATAATGAGGAAGAAAATTATACCGCCAAAACAACCTAAGACTAGAAATAAACAAGAAGGTAGGATGGCATATTTAAAAGATTCAACAAAGGATCCTCCTCTAGACTTAGATAGTTTAAAAAGATTTTTTAAAGTATCTATAAACAAATATATACCCGCTCCTAATCCACATGCAATCCAGATATCAAGGAAAATCCCTAGCATATAGTCATCAACATGTTTAGCAATTGCAATAATAAAAAAAACACCAATAACTGCCAAGATAGCAGAAATAATCAGCATTATTTTCCTCTCCTTTTTTCTGCTTTCTTGTTGTGCTTTCATGTTGCTCGTATTTGTATTAGACATACTCCTGATACAATCAATACACCATGAACCGATTTCACTTTCCTCCCGATTAAGCGGTTTTTGACAAACATCACATTTAGCCATTTTTCTCTCCTTTTTTTACAGGTAAATCCTGTATTTATTTTATTCGAATGTCGTCTATAACCTAACAGATCAGCCGCCATTTCAAATAATTACTTAAACAAGGTAATTTGAGTACCAAGTACATCGCTAATACATCTGATAAATTGTTCTTTATAAAATAATTTAAATAATTATTTATTTTATTATAATTTTGATAATTCATTTATTCTGTTCTTAATGTAATATATATTTCACAGAATTATGTTATCAATTGTCCCCTCCATATGGTGGAATATCTATGCATGTACCATAACCGTTGTTTTTTATTACTTCTGATGCAATATTGATGAATTTTATCATGTTTTTTTGACAATCTTTTATTTCTGGTGAAGATGATACAATTACCGAAACACCAATATTGCTGTTTTTAATACCCATAAAGCTTCTACCATTTTCAGCAGCATGTCTTACCATAATAGATTCCCATGAACATACTCCATATCTATAGGTAGAAGGACCTGCAGAAAAACCAATGTCTACGCTCAA
>NZ_BDHF01000081.1:0-104472 GCF_054786115.1 Treponema sp. R80B11-R83G3
GTTCTTGGCGGGTTCATAAGTTAAACCAAAGCTAAGCTTTGAATCTGAGCCTTTCCAGCCGAGAACGGAAATTTGCCACGCGCTGCTCTTGACATCAGGATTTGAAGTTTTATCATATTCATCATCTTTGCCTTCCGCATAACCGCCGGTTCTAAAGTCAAATATAGAAAGGCCAAGACCGGAATATAAACTAAACTTTTCGTTAATTTGAAATTTAACGCCCAGATCAATGTCGGCAGCCACTTCAAAACCAACTATTTTTCTACGGTCGTTTACTGTTTTACTGCCGGTAATAGCAGAACTGGAATCGTCAACCGTAAAGCCAAGCGCTACGCCTGGTTTGAAACCTAATGAAAGCTTGCCTAAATTAATTTTCTGTTTAAAGCCCGCACCCGCGCCAAACAGGAAAATGCCGCCATTTACATATCTATGGTCTTTCAAAGCTAAGTCGCCATCACCGGAACCGCCGAATACATTGCCGATTAAAACATCAACCGAAAGCGATGACTCTGAATTATCAGTTTTTGACAGAGGCTTTTCAATACCGGCTTGTAACGCAAGTCTTGATGTACCCCATTCAGTATCTTGTTTGCTGCCATCACTATTGCCGGTTACAGTCATATTCGCGAACCTATAACCCAACTGCGCGTACGCTTCCATGCCGTTTGCCAGAGTGGTGCCCCAGCCTAACCCTATGCTTGGAGCATCGGTTACTTCCTGTGAGCCGGGTTTGCCGTTTATTAAAGTATCTTCATAATGAGAATTAGGAAAAAGTATGTCAAAGCGGATGCCGCCCAAACCTTCTTTTCCATAAAGGACTGAAAGTTTGTTATTCCATGTCGCGTCAGAAGAAGTTGCATTATCATCTCCGGTTAGTCCGTTGTTAGTGCCGGATGCATTCACCAGATCGCCGCCAAAGTACAAGCCAAGGTACCCTGTTTTTAACGTCTTGGCAAACCCAAGATTGAGAGTATATCCGCTTGACGCTTGACCGCCAAATAAAAGGAATGTTCCAACCTTTGCATCATATCCGGTAAACCATAAGAAATCGTCAGCATAGGAAGTGAAAATTCCCTGACTATATTGGCTTTCTATAGATGCTACGCCATCAACAAAGAAATTGTCAAAATCCACGAGAGCGATAGAATTTGGGATTTGGGCGACAGTGAACGCTTGTCCCCACGCCGCGCCTACGGTTACTACCGCGACTAATAAAAACAATACAATTTTTTTCATCAAAACATCCTTCAAAAAACCTATTAATAATGCGGTTCATGCAAATAATACCGCTATTTAACGCCCCAACGGAGCGGTGTAATTTCAATTTTTTTTATGTTAGAATATTATTAAACATAAAAGAATTTTTAAATAATGTAAAGCGGGTAAACAAAATTTTATCAGCTTGACAACCCGCATTTTATACCGGAAAATTCTCTTATTACGGAGGAATTTAATATGGCTAATAAGGATTTAATAGAAAAAACATTAAAAAAAGGAGAGGGCATTTTCCGCCTGAATCCCAATTTTATACCCCGCCCTTTCGGTGTTGAGGGAAGAAGACTGCGGCTTCATCCCGATGATTATTTTGCCTACGGCCTTGAGCGCGGTTCAATAAAAGAGAGATGGATGTCTTCCACTAACATCGCACAAAATGGGCCGCTGGCGGGACCGCAAGAGGGATTGAGTTTTGTCGCGGTTGATTATGGCAACGATGAGAAATTCAGCCTGAAAGAAGCAATTGAAGTTCTAGGGGAGGCAATCATCGGGAAAGAACTTATGGCTAAGTACAAAGGGTTCCCAGTCTTTTCAAAATTTTACGATCTTAAAACCCCGCTCTTCCACCACCTTCACCTTGATATGGAAGCGGCGGCGCGAGTCGGCAAGTTAGGCAAACCTGAGTGCTACTATTTCCCCCGCCAGTGCGCAAGCCACACCGGAGAAATAAACGCTACATATTTTGGCTATGACCCTGACACAAAACCCGAAGAAGTGAAACAGCGCCTGCGCGATTACAACAAGGGCGATAATCGCATAACGGAACTTTCACGAGCCTGGCGCATCGAGCTTGGTTCCGGCTGGTACTCCCCCGCCGGAGTTATCCACGCTCCCGGTTCCGTAATGACCTACGAACTTAACTGGAACGGCGATGTCAACTCAGTGCATGAAAACGTCGTTTCAGGCGTTACCTACCCCCGCGAATTTATGAACGGCGAATGTCCCCCCGACAAAAAAGACGACATCGACTATATTTTCAGTTTATTGGACTGGGAAAAAAATACCGACCCCCACTACAAAAAACGCTTTGGCCGACCGCCGATTACCATTGTTAAAAACGCTGACTGCGAGGAGAAATGGATTTCCTACGCAAACGACGGCTTCTTTAGCGCGAAGGAACTTTCAGTTAATCCGGGAAAGAGCGTTACGGTGAAGGAACCTGCGGCGCACGGAATTATCTTCATACAGGGACACGGCAAATTCGGCCCCTATTTATGTGAAGCGCCGGGAATGTTGCGCTTTGGCCAGCAGAGCGCCGATGAATTCTTTGTAAGCGAGGACGCGGCAAAACAAGGCATAGTAATTGCCAACACAAGCCCGGTTGAGCCTTTGGTACTGCTAAAGAGCTTCGGCCCTAACCACCCTGACGCGCCTAAGAGTACTCAATAATTTATACCCGAAGAAATTTCACACAAAGAGCACAAAGTAAGAGAAGAACACAGAGAAGAGGGAAGAGGGGGTTTTTGTCCGTTATCTTAGCGTGAAGCTCGAATATAGCCGTCGGACAACAACCCCTAATCCCCCTTTGTGATCTTTGTTCCTTAGTGATCTGCGCACTGGCGGCGGTCTAAAGGCCGCCTTGCTTTATTACAGACAGCGGCGTTTATTGGTGCTACGCTATGCGGCATTATTCATCTACACGGCTACGCCGTGCGTTCATCTAGCGTGTGTGAAATCTTCTGTATATAATTTGCTAGTGTCTTTTTTGACAGATATATTGTATACTTCTCCAATAAAGAGGAATTAATTGATTCACGTAGGTATAGACGTAGGTTCCACTACTGTAAAAGCCGTAGTTATCAGACCTGATACAAAAGAAATGCTTTTTTCTTACTATGAGCGGCATCGCGCCTGTCAAAGCGAAAAAGTGTACGCGTTTCTTAAAGATATTTTTTTCCGTTTTCCCAATGAGGATTACCGCCTTGCTTTTTGCGGTTCCGGCGGCAGAATCATAGCCGAAATGATAAACGCGCCGTATATACAGGAAGTTGTCGCCAATTCAATAGCAGTGCGTACTTTTTATCCCCAATCAAAAGTCGCGGTAGAATTGGGCGGACAGGACGCAAAAATCGTCTTTTTCTACCATGACACTGTTACAAAACGAATGTTAGCCGGCGATATGCGCATGAACGGAAGCTGCGCCGGCGGAACAGGAGCGTTCATCGATGAGATTGCGTCCCTTCTGCGCACTCCTGTCGAGGAGTTCGACAATCTTGCCGCCAGAGGCACTCAGGTGTATGATATTTCAGGGCGCTGCGGCGTTTTTGCCAAGACCGATATTCAGCCTCTGTTGAATCAGGGCGGACTGTTAGAAGACATAGCTCTTTCCACTTTCCACGCCATTACAAAGCAGACGATAGGCGGTCTTGCCCAGGGGCTTGAGATAAAACCGCCAGTGATTTTTGAAGGCGGGCCGTTGACATTTAACCCGACTCTTATCAGAGTTTTTACGGAAAGGCTTGGACTTGCGCAAACCGACATTATCACCCCGCCAAACAGCGAAACCCTTATCGCTTACGGAGCCGCCCTTTCCATCAATGAGTTATTTCAGGATTATGACAAAAATTTCAGCCCCGAAGCTGCGTTAACATCCCTTTCCATGTACCGCGAAATCGTTACGGGAAACGATGAAAAACTAAATAAATGTTTTTTTGCAAACAGCAAAGAACGTAAAGATTTTCTTGCGCGTCACAAACCTATCAATATTAAACATGATCCCGCGTCTATAAATTTTCTGCATGGAAAAACAATGCGGGTGTATCTGGGCATTGACGCGGGGTCTACTACAACCAAGTTTGTTTTAATAGACGAAAATGAAAATGTAATTGACAGTTTTTATGGTAATAACAAGGGAGAGCCGCTTAAAGTGGTAAAACAGGCGTTACTTGACATGCACAAAAAATACAAGGATTTGGGAATTGATCTGGAAGTTATAGCAATGGGAACAACCGGTTATGGGGAACTTCTTTTTGACAAAGCTCTGGGCGCGGATTTCCACACGGTAGAAACAGTGGCGCACGCCGCAGCCGCGCAGAAATATGTTCCCGGAGTAACGTTTATCCTTGACATCGGCGGCCAGGATATGAAAGCGATCAGTATATCAAACGATGTTATTACAAACATAACGGTAAACGAAGCCTGCTCTTCCGGCTGCGGTTCATTTTTGGAAACTTTCGCGGAAACCCTGCATATTCCCGTTGATAAAATTGCCGAAGCCGCCTTTAACGCGAAAAATCCGGCGTTGCTCGGAAGCCGCTGTACCGTCTTTATGAACAGCACTATTATTACCGAACAAAAAAACGGCAAACAGGCTGACGATATTATGGCAGGCCTGTGCAGGTCGATAATAGAAAATGTATTTACAAAAGTAGTGCGCATTTCAAATAACGCGCAGTTAGGCAAAAAAATTGTCGTGCAGGGCGGAACATTTAAAAACGACGCAGTACTGCGCGCGCTTGAGCAATACCTTGGAAGAAACGTAGTACGCGCCCCCTACCCGGGAGAGATGGGCGCGGTCGGCATTGCCATTCTTACCAAACGTGAAATAATCGAGCATGGTTATACCTCTCCGCACGGCACAAGCGGACATTCCCGCTTTATCGGTTTTGACGCTCTAAAAGACTTTAACTATACCCAACAGGCAAATTTAGTATGCCCCTTTTGCGGCAACAACTGTAACCGTATGCTGGTGCGCTTTTCCAACGGTCTTACATGGGTTACCGGCAACCGTTGCGAGCGCGGCGAGGTCGTAGGCGCGGCGGATGATTCCGCAGTGCGGGAAAAAATAAAAACAATTACCGGCAGAATGTTGGCTGTTCCCGATCTTATGAAAACGCGGGAAGAGCTTCTTTTTAAAGAATACCCTGTAACGCCGTTCCTGCCGGAACGCGGCATTACTTTGGGTCTTCCCCGCGTTCTTGAGTTCTGGAACAGTATGCCTTTCTGGACGACATTTTGGCGCGCGCTTGGTTTCACGACTCTTATTTCCCGCAAATCCAACCGCAGCCTGTACGAACAAGGACTGCACTTCGTTTCCTCGGATACCGTGTGCTTTCCGGCAAAACTCGTTCACGGGCACATCCGCGATTTAGTTGAAAAAAAAGCGGACAGGATTTTTATGCCTTTGATTGTCCGTATGCCGCCTGAGAATATCGAATCTTCATCCGACTATGTGTGCGCCGTGGTAAAAGGTTATCCGCTGGTTATTCAATACAGCGACGATCCGCAACGCAGATGGAACACTCCTTTTGATACGCCCATCTTTCATTGGTTAACGCCGCAGGACAGAAACAGGCAAATCTGCGATTTTGTTAAAAAGAGTTTTAACATTTCGGGCGTTGTTACGCGCAAGGCTATAAGCCAGGCGGACGCGGCGCTTTCGGCGTTTCGCGGGGAACTTATCTCCAAAGCGCGGCAAATAATCGCGCAGGTTGAAAAAGAGGGAAAGTTTGCCGTAGTTCTCGCGGGCAGACCCTACCACAACGATGAGCTTGTAAATCACACATTATCCGGTTACTTTACGCGGTTGGGTATTCCCGTCCTTACATTGGACTGCCTGCCGGAATTAAACATGACTGACCTTAAATACGCGCGCTCCGAGATTACGAACAACTTCCACGCGCGAATGTTATCAGGAGCCATTTGCGTCGCCCGTAATCCAGCTCTTGAATATGTGCAGATAGTAAGTTTCGGTTGCGGTCATGACGCGATTCTAACCGATGAGATTATTCGGCTTATGAATGTGATTTCCGGCAAGACCCCTCTTATCCTTAAACTTGACGAAGGGGACGCCGTCGGCCCTCTCACCCTAAGGATAAAATCTTTTGTCGAAACGATAAAAACGCGGCGCGCGAAAAAAGCAGTAGAGACGGCGCGAGCTTTGGAAGACCCTTACCCCGTAAAATTTACGCGGGCGGATTGGAAAAATAAAACGCTGATTATCCCGAATGTGTCTGTCGCTTTCTGCAAAATTATAAGCGCCGCCATACGCCGTCAAGGTTTTCGGGTAGAACCCATGCCCCTTGGCGGACGGGACGCCATACAGCTTGGAAAAAAATATGTTCACAATGATATTTGCTTCCCCGCTCAGATGAATATTGGCGAGGGACTGCTGATGTTGGAGAGCGGCAGGTACAAGCCCGAAGAAGTGGTACTTGGCCTTGCGAAATATCCCAGCGACTGCAGACTTTCACACTACGCGAGCCTTGCGCGAAGGGCTTTGGACGAGGCGGGCTACCCTCAGGTTTCAATAATTACCACAGACAGATTTGATACAAAAAATATGTATCCCGGATTTAAGCTCGGAACGGCTTTTGAAATACGCATGATATGGGGCATTATTATCATGGACATTCTGGAAGATCTCTACCATAAGATTCGCCCCTACGAACTTGTTCCCGGTTCGACGGAGCGCTGTTTTACTTCTGCGATAGACGCGGTTGCCGCCGGTCTTTCCACAAAGGGAATACGCGGCGCGGTACGGGCATACAAAAAAGGCATTGCCGAAATGCGCGCGATTGCATACGACAGGAGCGTCCGCAAGCCATTGGTATTTATCTTGGGCGAGTACCTTTTAAATTACCATCCCGGTTCTAATTATTATGTCGAGGAATATTTGGAAAATCACAACATGGAAGTTATCCTTCCTCGTATGATCGACAATTTTTGGCGCGAATATCTGCGAAAAATTTCAGAGATGCAAGATTTCGGCGTGCAGTATCCTTTTATTGACGTTATTGTCTCTTATGTCGGCAATGGACTTTTTGACTATGTTCTGAACAAACTGGAAAAAACGGCAATCAAGCATCCTCTTTACGAACCTTCCACACGACTTCCTAAAATAGCGTCTGCAACCGACCCAATAATGCATCGTACTTTTACAAGCGGAAAAGGTTGGCTTATTCCCGGAGAAATTCTTCACTACGCCTCCCGAGGCGTGCGATCTTTCGTCCTCCTTCAGCCATTCGGCTGTCTGCCCAATCATATCAGCGGACGCGGTGTTATAAAGAAGATAAAAGAATTGCGCCCCGACATTCAGATTCTGCCTTTGGATTACGATCCTGACGTGAGTTTTGCCAATATAGAAAATCGTTTGCAAATGCTGATAATGAACGCTCGCAGTCAGATGAAGGCGATGTAATTATTATGGTGGAAGAAATCTCGTACCAGACCAAGGCATGTCAGGAACCGGCATTTTGTGTCCGCCAGTATTCCTGTCTCTTAATAAACGCAGATGCAACTTTTCTTTGCGTTCTTCAAGCCGTCCCGCCGCCCTGCCGTAAAAAACGTCATTCGGCGTTAGATACCAGATCGCGCTGTGAAGCCTTTCGCTGTTGTAATACGCGATCCATTCCGCCAGCTTTATGCAGGCGTCTTGATATTCCAAATACGATGCCCTTCTTACGTGTTCGGTTTTCAAAGTGCGGTGGAACCGCTCCAGTTTGCCGTTGTCGCTTATCAGCCGCAGTCTGGCGGCTTGCGGATACGTCTCTAAGGATGCCCAGAAAATAATAAAACGAGTTTTGTATCTTAATGATGAAAATTATTCATTCTCATTTTCTCATTGCTGGTATATTACATAAAACTTATATTTATCAAGGCAAAAATATTTTTAGAGGAATTTTTATGGAAAATTTTGGTGGGTTGAGTTTCAAAAAATTTGTGGAAGATGATGTTAGTTTGTTTACTCAAATGTTTAAAAAAGCATTTGACAAAGACTATCAAATTCATCTTGGAAAAAATGGTGGTCCTGATGGTTATGAAAATGGAAGTTTCCTCAGAGAATGGTACTTAAATAAAGACGCTACTGCATTTGCTGTTTTTAAAGACAATAAACCCATTGGTGGTATTAACGTATTTATCAATACAAAAACCAATGAAAATTTTTTAGGTAATATTTTTCTTGATCCTGATATTCAAGACAAAGGTATTGGATCAATAATGTGGAAATTTATTGAACAAAAATTTCCCGAAACAAAAAAATGGATGACAGATACTCCAGGCTTTTCACATAGGAATCATCATTTTTATGTAAATAAATGCGGATTTAAAATCTGGAAAATAAATGATCCAAAAAGCAAAACAAGATCGGGGTATTTAATGGAAAAAATAATGAAAAATTAGTTAAAAAGCAAAAAACCTGCACAATATGTCTGTTTACGCATCGCCCTATTACCTGCCCCAACAGTCATAAACAGCCGGAACGTTAAGCGACAAATTGGCAGGTGTTTAAAAATTAAATTGAAAATATTTAAATAATAGTGTATAATAATTTAATGGGGAATCGGTTAAAAATATGCAAATAAATATCCGTAAAGCTTTATGGGCAGATATTGCAATAATGACTTCCATATATAATGAATCAATAAATATATTTCCTGAAAATATCAGGAGAGAATCGGAATATGATCTTTTAAAGGATTTATTTATTTCAAATATTGTATATATTGCGGAAATATTAAATACAAATGAACACATTGGTTGGATATCATATAATAATCAATCAAATTATACTTTTATTTCGGGTCTTTACTTATTATCCAAAGAACAACGAAAAGGCATTGGAACTGAATTATTAGAATACTGTATAAATATATTAAGTAAAGAAAATCGCAGACTAATTATTCTGAATGTATTAAAAATTGCTCCTTGGTCAATTGATTTTTATAAAAAGAATGGTTTTAATATTTATGATTCCAGTATTAGTTATAATGAAAATTATAATATTTTAAAAACTAGAATTGTAAATAATTGGGAGTTAATGATGTATAAATGGATTTAAAAATATAATTCATAATAAATTGTAAAGCCAATTCGTCGCTTAACAGGCCGGTATATGGCATTATATGTATTACGATTAGAAGAATACCCGCGTTCAAATGCCGTACCAGAAGAAAATATGCGTTTAGAGTTTTGGGCTTGGAATATTATTGCGGAAGAAAATATAACAATTAATCCGCACTATGAAAAACTGGAATTATATGGCACTACTGTTTTTGAAACATATGGAGGATATAATGGTTATTTTGTTTATTTCCGCCCCATGAGTTTGACTAAGATGCTAAATTATTCAAAAATAAATTCCATAACTCAAATAAAAGAATATGGTGGAACTATGTCTATAATGGGATATATAGTACAAGTTGATGCGCCTGAGAGAAAAACAGATAAACCATATAT
The DNA here is from genome assembly GCF_054786115.1 of Treponema sp. R80B11-R83G3. Lineage (NCBI taxonomy): Bacteria > Pseudomonadati > Spirochaetota > Spirochaetia > Treponematales > Treponemataceae > Treponema > Treponema sp. R80B11-R83G3. The sequence goes on from NZ_BDHF01000081.1 coordinate 9,454, forward strand.
TGTATTTAGGGTAGAAGCAGAAAATAGGGAAAATAATGAAAAGGATGAAAACATTTACTTTTATGAAATAATAAATTTTAAATAAATTAATGGACTATATAAAAAGCCGCAGTTTCTTTATGAAACAGCTAAAAGTAAAATAAATCCTCGTAAAATATCTCCGTTAATTGAAGCGGGAGAGGTTTCGTCTGCCATATTAACTGAAAACGGCAATGTATTTACAGGCGTTTGTATAGACACGTCATGTTCTTTGGGTATGTGCGCCGAACGTAACGCAATAGCTAATATGATAACAAACGGTGAAAGTAAAATAGTAAAATTAGTTTGCTGTTTTTTAGACGGAAAAGTCGGATTACCCTGCGGCGCATGCAGGGAATATCTTATGCAACTTGATAAAAACAGCGGGAATATAGAAATATTGACAAACATAGATACAATGAAAACGGTGAGACTCAAAGACATAATCCCAATGTGGTGGGCTGATGAATGTTTTAAATGAATAATGAGGTTAAAAATTGAAAATAAAAACAGTAGTGATTACTGAAAGATTAAATATACGCCAATTTAAAGAAAACGATTGTGCTGACCTTTATGAATATTTATCAGATAAACAGACTTATAAATATGAACCCGGAAAACAAATAACAATAGAAAAAGCAAAAGAGCTATGTATTGAAAGATCAAGAAATAAGGCGTTTTTTGCCGTAGAATTAAAAGTGGTAACGCCGTATTTCCCTTTCCGCAATTTGCCGCGCTTCAAGACTCATTTTCGCTTTCCCTACCTCAGGCCAGAATTCTTTTTTTTAACGCTAAAAGCTCTTCGGCAAGCTCCGCTATCACTTCGTCTTTCTGTTTAACCTTCTCCTCAAGGGGATTTTACGTTCCCCGCCACAGCCAAATAAACGCACGGCGTAGCCGTGTGGATCAATAATGCCGCAGTCCCCAATAAAGCAAGGACACCTTCAGGTGACCGACAATGCGACGCTCTCCCAGAGTTTTTGCCACCCGCAGCATGGAGTTTTGCCAAACACAAGACATTATCAAGAAGCATGGAGTCTAACCAAAGTAAAAAAAGCAACGAAAACAGTAGTTTGCTATTTGGCAAAACTCCTAAGCAATCCGGCTACGCCGGATTGCACTGTACTAAATAAATTCTTTGGGCATACATCGTGTAACAGTTTAACCTTTACCCTTAGTCTTCTCGCAGTAAAACTCCCACGCTTCCTTGTCCGTATACCTGTTATGCACAATCTTCCCAATAGCGTCCGCCATCTCCCCCGGATGATAACTTTGAAAAATATTCCTGCCCATATCAAGCCCATGCGCCCCACCCTGAATTGATTGATAAGCCATCGTAAGCGCCTCTTTTTCCGGCAATTTCTTGCCGCCGGCTACAACAATGGGAACAGGACACGCTGCGGCAATTTCCTCGAACTTATCGCAATAGTAAGTCTTCACGATATTAGCGCCAAGCTCCGCCACAATGCGGGTCGCCAATTTAAAATACTGGTCGGTGCGCTCCATATTTTTCCCAACGGCAATAACGCCCAAAGTGGGTATGCTATAACGAGCGCCGGCGTTTATCACTTTTGAAAGGTTGCCTATGCTTTCAAGCTGACCGTCCGCCCCGATAAAAGTTTGAACCGCAAGACAATCGGCGTTCATGCGGATAGCGTCTTCAATATCCACCGAAACAATCTCATGACTAAGGTCGTCGTTTATCATTGACGAACCGGCAGACACCCGCAGGGCGATACCTTTTCTGAAATTCGGCTTAACGCAAGTTCTAAGCGCCCCCCGTGTCGCCATCAGCACGTCAACATGATCAATTAATTGAGGGATAAGCAAGTCCAGCCGTTCAAGACCGGAAACTGAACCCATAAAATAACCGTGATCAAAAGCGAACATCACCGTATTGCCGCTTTTAGGATTGAAAATATTGGTTAAATGCCTTTTCATCCCCCAATCAAGATTCGCCGCGCCCTTCACATGAAAATTCCCGTTTGTCTTAAAAGGCACGTCAGTATGGTAATTTTTCTCTACCTTAGTTCCTTCAACATCAGCCATGATTATCCTCCATAGTTATATAAAATCAAATTATATGATAATCTTGTAGAAATAAAAAGGGGGAGTTATGTCCGGCGAATATTTGATGGCGGTCGATGCGGGAACAGGAAGCGTCCGAGCCGTTATATTTGATGCCAACGGTAATCAAACAGCCTGCGTACAAAAAGAGTGGAGACATCTTGAAGACCGGCGGTATCCGGGAAGTATGGATTTTGATTGGAAAACCAACTGGAACCTTACCCGCTCTTGTATAAAGGAAGTCATGGCGGAAACCTGCATTAAACCCGCCCAAATAGCGGCGCTGTCCAGCACTTGCATGAGGGAAGGCATTGTCCTTTACGATGCGGCGGGAGAGGAAATATGGGCGTGCGCCAATGTTGACGCCCGTGCCGGTGATGAAGTCGCCCAACTAAAACGCATAGACCCGGAGCTTGAGAAAGAATTGTACATGGAATCCGGTCAAACCTTTGCGTTAGGCGCTTTACCCCGTCTGTTATGGGTAAAGAACAAACTCCCCGACGCATACAAAAAAATCTCCCGCATCGGAATGTTTAACGACTGGATCATTTTTAAACTTTCAGGAGTACTTGCCGTGGAACCCAGCAACGGTTCAACCACCGGCCTTTTCGATCTTAAAACAAGAACATGGGACAAAAGCATAGCCCGCCGCTGCGGCCTCCGTGATGACATTTTCCCCGATGTAATAGAGTGCGGTACTGCCGCCGCAAAAGTGTCCAAAACAGGCGCTAAACAAACCGGCTTGCTTGAAGGTACTCCCCTAGTCGTTGGCGGCGGAGACTGTCAGCTTGGCACCATCGGCGTAGGCGTAGTCGATACAAACGAAGCGGTAGTTTTCGGCGGCAGTTTCTGGCAGTACGAATACAACACCGACTCAGGCGCTTGCTCCCCCAAAAGCGACGTTCGTGTAAACTGCCACGCCATTGCCAACCTGTGGCAATACGAAGCTCTAGCCTTCAACCCCGGACTCGTTATGCGATGGTACAGAGACGCTTTCTGCTCCGAAGAAAAACGCATCGCTCTCGAACAACACGCCGACCCCTACTCTCTCATGGACAAAGCGGCGGCGAACATTCCCCCCGGCAGTTACGGCATGATCTGCACCTTCTCCGACGTAATGAACTACATCAACTGGAAACACGCCGCCCCCGGCTTCATAAACTTCGAGCTTAACCCCGAAAAATACAACAAGTTTACCTTCTACCGAGCAATCATGGAAAACACCGCCCTTGTAACACTAGGCCATCTGCGCCTTGTAGAAGCCGCGACAGGCAATTGCCCTAAAAAAATAGTTTTCGCTGGTGGCGCCTCAAAGAGCGCCTTATGGCCCCAGATACTTGCTGACGCTCTAGGCATTCCAGTAGAAGTTCCAGTAGTGAAGGAAGCCACAGCGTTGGGGGCAGCCATCATGGCAGGGAAAGGCATAGGACTGTATGCCGATGTTAAGGAGACCGCCCGCAAACTGGCAAAAATTGAAAAGGTATTTTCACCTAACAAAGAAAACAGCGAAATCTATGAAAAGGCATTTGAAAAATGGAAAGCGGCTTACGCGCCGCAGTTACGGCTTAGTGATGAAAAAGTAACTAAATATATGTGGCTTGCGCCGGGGATGTAATTAAGGAGGACAATATGTTTATAGTAGATGAAAAAGACAAGGAATACAGATTCGGGGACTCAGGCCCCAAGTACCTCATGCAGGGACCTCGCAGTAACTTCGCGCTGGTACAATTCATGCCCGGGCAGGATTTTCGCGCCCATTACCATGAAGTGATGGAAGAAAATTTTTTTATCCTTGAGGGAACAGTTACCATCGTTGTGGACGGAACGGCGCACACCCTTAGTCCCGGCCAACTCATTCACATTGAGCCTAAAGAGGTTCATTATGTGATCAATAAATCTTCTTCTGTAGTGCGCATGGTTTCTACACTTGCCCCTTATCAGAAGGTTGATAAAATTGAAGTGGATAATCCTGTAATTTAACAGCGGCATAAAAGCGGAACAATTTCTTTAATAAAGAAGGATAAAAATAATTGACAAAAATTTATTACTTCAGCGGCACCGGCAACAGTTTATGGTCTGCGAAAAAAATTGCGCAAATAATCGGCGAACCTTGCGAACTGTTTAACATTGGCATTGAAGCTGAAAAAGACGAAATAATAATTGACGCGCAGGCTGTGATATTTGTCTACCCTTCGTATGCCTACGGACTGCCGTTGATAGTCCGCCGCTTTGCAAAGAAAGCTCTATTTAAAACTCTGTATCTTGCGGCGTTTGTAACCTACGGCTCCGACCCATGCGGCACGCAGGCGGAACTAAGCAGAATATTAAAAAAGAAAAAGATAGCTTCTCTTTACTTTGGTAAAATTCCCGCAATGGAAAATTACATCCCCGTATTTGGCCCGCCTGATGAGAAAAAGATTACAAAACGCGCCGCCATGCAGAAAGAAGCGACTGAAAAAGCGGCGCGTTATGTGATAGAAAGAAAAACAAACAAGATTAATACCTTCCGTCCGTTATCCGTATTTATTTCTTTTCTTTTCTCTCTTGGGGTAAAAATATTTTACAAGCATTACAAAGTAAGCGACAAATGTAACGGCTGCCGTATCTGCGAAAAAGTTTGCCCCGTTGCCGGTATTACTATGAAGGGAAACCGCCCAGTATTCACCTGCAAATGCGAAAATTGCGCCGCCTGTATCGACTTATGCCCGTCACGCGCCATTCAATTCGGACGCGCAAAATTCGGCACGCGGGGGTATTGTCATCCTGAGGTTAGTATTAAAGAACTTGGAAGGGGATAGACGGAAAATTAACTGATGACAGGCACCTGTATCTGCCTTATAATGATTATAAAGGAGTATAATTTAGAAAATGTACTGTATAAAAAAAGTTACTGATGATTTATTATGGGTCGGAGCGAATGACCGGCGGCTGGCGTTATTCGAGGGCGTTTATTCCGTACCGGCGGGCGTGTCGTACAATTCATACCTTTTGACTGATGAAAAAACTGTGCTGTTTGATACTGTCGATAAAGCGGTACGGCAGAGATTTTTAGAAAATATTGAAGAAGCGTTGAAAGGCAGAAAACTGGATTACCTCGTGGTACAACATGTCGAACCCGACCATTCCGCAGTGATTCATGAATTGATCCGACAGTACCCTGAAATAAAAATTGTTTGCAGTGCAAGGGCGTTAAAAATTATCAAACAATTCTACGACTTTGATATTGATTCGCACGTCCATGTGGTCGAAGCAAACGAGACTCTGAATACCGGAAAGCACACTCTTCAATTTATTATGGCGCCAATGATACATTGGCCGGAAGTTATGTTTACCTACGATTCCACGAATAAAATACTTTTTTCAGCGGACGCGTTTGGATGTTTTGGCGCGTTGAACGGCGCTCTTTTTGCTGATGAAGTGGATTTCGCGAAGGATTATATGGACGAGGCGAGGCGCTATTATTCAAATATAGTCGGGAAATATGGGACTCAGGTTGAATCGGCGCTGGACAAAATGTCCGCCCTCAAAATAGAAATGATATGTCCGCTTCACGGCTTTGTATGGCGAACAAATCTAAATGAAATTATTTCAAAATACATGCTTTGGGGCAAATACGAGCCGGAAGATCGCGGCGTTATGATCGCCTATGCGTCGGTTTACGAGAATACGGAAAACGCGGCGGAAATTCTTGCCTGCCGCCTACGCGACAAAGGAATTAAAACCGTTATATTTGACGTTTCAGTTACGCCGGCTTCAGAGATAGTAAGCGCAGCGTTCAAATGGAGCCACCTCGTATTCGCGTCCACAACCTACAACGCTGGAATTTTCGTAACAATGGAAGCCTTGATTAATGATCTTACGGCGCACAATATTAAAAACCGCAAGGTTGCCATAATCGAAAACGGTTCATGGGCGCCCACAAGCGGCGATTTAATTCGTGAAAAACTTGGCAAATGCAAAAATATTGATATTCTTGAAAATAAGTTAAGCATACTGTCCGGCTTAAAAACAGCGCAGCTTCAAGATATTGAATCAATGGCGGAAGCGATTAGCGCGGATTTCACCGCTCCCGTTGAACATAATCAGAAAAATCAAGCTGCGTTAAATGCAATTGATCCCGACACAATGTTCAAACTGTCCTATGGTTTATTTGTATTAACAGCCAGAGACGGCGATAAGGACAACGGCTGTATTATCAATACGGTCATGCAAATAACAGCGTCTCCCGTGAAGATAACTATTGGAGTGAATAAGGCCAATTATACTCACGATATGATACTAAAGACGGGAAAATTCAATATTTCCGTTTTAAGCGAGGGAGTGCCTTTTCGCGTTTTCCAGCATTTTGGCTTTCAAAACGGAAAAGAGACGGATAAATTTGCCGGTTGCGGGGAGGCCCTGCGTACTGAAAACGGCATCCGTTATGTGTCAAAATGGACAAACGGCGTGATTTCCGCAGAAGTGAAAGAATCTTTTGACTGCGGCACGCATACGCTGTTTATCGCCGAGGTGCGCCAAGCCTTTTCGCTATCGCATGACGCAAGCGTAACATATCAATATTACTTTGATAATATAAGACCCAAGCCCCAACCGCCTAAAGGAAACAAAAAGGGATTCGTCTGCAAAATATGCGGATATGTATATGAAGGCGACACTTTGCCGGATGATTTTATTTGCCCTCTCTGCAAGCACGGCGCTAAGGACTTTGAGCGTATTTGACGCGATGGCATCACAATAAGGGCAACGTCTTATTTTTTCCCCCAGAATTGCTCTACCGAAGGGCGCATGTTCCAGTATCCTTAAAGTAATTTCGGGGATGATAATCGCCCTGCTTCTCGTATCATCGGCGGTTGCTTTTTTTACCGGCCTAATCCTGCCCCGATCATCGACGGCGTGGTCAATCACAAAGCCGCTGTTTGCAATGCTGATTTGTTCCGTGTTCAATGCCCTTATTTCGCCTGAACGCAAGCCCGCTGAAACAGTCACGCAAAAAAGAGTCCCGAACATCAGGGCGATTTCATCGCGTTCTTTTCTCATGTCATCCGGGCGCTTCCAGATTTTAATAAGTTCTTTTTCATTGTATGGGAATAAGGCTGTCAATTCTTCGCTTGATAACACATCCTGTCGCTTGCCGTTCCGCTTAAAAGGTTCAAACTCAGGTATCATTTGAATAACACCTGCTCTCTTAGGCTTCACGCATAACAAGTTTAAGCATGTAGAGGATCGTATTCCGGCATGAGTTTGAAAGCCGTTGCTCCAGCAGGAAGTCCTCTACTTTCGCTGGACGGATTTTGTCCAATGGGAGTTTGCCAAACTTGGGGATAAGGTAGTTCGTGAGATGGTGGCGGTGCTGGACTACGGTTTGTGGTTTGAGGATATGGCCTTTGGCTTTCCATCACTCAAGGTGGGCAGCCCCTTCGAGAAAGAAATTTTCCGCGAATTGGAAGAAGTTTTTTTTAATTCATCTTTACGTTTTTCATTGAGCAGATCCGACTGCAAAAGATTTTCCAGAAAGGCGGCTGCGTCCCGTTTGCTTTCGCATCCGTAGCCGCACGCTTTCTGAACCTGCTTTCCGGTTTCATCATAATACCAATAGTACCAGAATGTGCCGTACTCTAACCGCCTTTGGAAAAGGTGATACTTGCCAAACTTGACCGCCATAGTAGCCTCCTAGCGGCGTGCGGTTGGTTGGTACAGAAAAAATCGCTGTTTTACAACATTAATAAAATGCGGCGAGTACCTCGCTTTGACTGCGGCGCGGACGGCTGGCTAAAGCCAGCCTCATTTTTTTCGTCGTGGGGGAGCTGTTCGGCGCCGGAGCGTTTGGGGTTTTTCATCTACACGCCTTCGGCGTGCGGTTGGTTAGTACAGAAAAAATCGCTGTTTTACAACATTAATAAAATGCGGCGAGTACCTCGCTTTGACCGCGGCGCGGACGGCTGGCTAAAGCCAGCCTCATTTTTTTCGTCGTGGGGGAGCTGTTCGGCGCCGGAGCGTTTGGGGTTTTTCATCTACACGCCTTCGGCGTGCGGTTATTTGCTCCCCCGCGCGGATTCGGACCACGGACACAGTGGGTAACAGGCAAAACTAGGTCTCTGCTTTGGGGGGTACCAGAATGTACTACTATGAGCTAATTCTATATCCCATATAGAGATAAGTAGAATTGCTATGAATCATAGCGTATCAGGCTGAATGGGAAAGATCAAGGGTTTTAGTAACAATAATGGTAACAGGGGAAGGGAAGAATTGAGTCATTATTTATCACGATAATGTGAACCGCATTGAAGTATCTCGATGCCGCCTTTATCATCAAGTCTATAAACTAATCGATTATTCTCATCAATATGCCTACTCCACCATCCTGATAAGTCATATTTTAACGGCTCAGGTTTTCCAATTCCCGTATAACCATTTCGTTCAACCTCTTTGATGAGTTCATTGATACGCTTTAAAGTTTTCTTGTCCTGCTTCTGCCAGTAAACATAGTCTTCCCATGCTTCATCTTTGAAAATAAGATCACTCATTTTCCAAGGCCTCAAGTTCTGCCAAGGTTTTGCGAACTATGCCTCGCCCCGCCTCCATGTCTTTTGCCGCCTTACGCAAGCGTGCTTGATTTTCTTCATTAAAGAATGGATCTGCTGTGAGTTCAAAAGGTATTTTTTGTTGCCGGACGGCAGTTTTGGTAAAAATAGTAAAGGCCGTAGTCATATTAATACCTAGCTCATCGAAGAGAGTTTCGGCTTGTTTTTTGAGGTTCTTATCCATACGGATTGTTATACTTGTAGTGGCCATAAGTGTATCTCCTATTATATTTACAATATACAGCTAAACACTTACAATGTCAATACATATTTAGAAATGGAAAATTTCTTAAAAAAGTATCATCCAGAGACCTTAAACAGAAAGCCAGTCCCATTGGATGTTGATAAATCACTGGAAGTTTCTTTATTCCTATCACATGGATATAAAGAAGATCTTATTACATGTTTTGATAATCTTATTATTGAAGCTAGAATGAGACCAATGGAGCGAACAGTACAAATAACACAGACTTGCTATAATAAGATTGCTGTTGATGATGGTCATGCGCGTTTCAATGTAGTTCATGAAGCCTCTCACGTTATTCTTCATGCTTACCTTGTGAAGGGAGCAAGATTTACTGAAGGTGAAGAATACCCCATAATTCGATCATGCAATCTAATACCTCAAAAAATTATTCCATTTTCAATTAATTGGAGGTATCTTGGCTTTAATCTAAAATGGGCTTTTCTACGGTTCCTTCATCTATCTCTCTGACTTTTTCAGCAATAAAATCATTGATTAGTAAGCAAAAAGCCTCTCCAAAATCTTCAATAACGGCTTTTTGGGCGTTTTTTCTCATTGTTTCCGGGTCAATTTCCCTGTAAAAGAGTTCCGCAGGGTCTATTTTAAGCGCTAAAGCTAGTTTTTGAAGCATATCGGAAGAAGGAAATTTGATTTTTGTTTCAATCATTCCTATATATTGGGTCGAAGTACCTGTTTTTTCCGCTAATTTTGCCTGACTCCACCCTCGGGCAGCCCTGAAAGATTTGAGATTGAAAGCCAATAATTCCCTGATATTCGTCATATTTCAGTATTTTTAAATTTATTATACTAACAGGAAAGGAATTAATAGCAACTTTCATTTGGTAGTTGACTATTTTGATAAATACCTATACCATTAGATAGTCATTATGGTTGCCTTATGAAAGTCGCTGTAGTTTACAGTTTTTGTCAGGCATAAACGTAAAGGAACAGGAATGAAAAAGCGGAAAATTGTTTTATTTGTAACTCTTGAGATAATAATTACTCGGTGGAATTTTAAGTGGTGAGTTTTGTATGTCAGAAAACGAAGTAGAAAAAAAGAAAAGATGGTTTGACCGTACATGGGCTATCAGGCTCTTGTTAATTTTTTTATATCCTGTTGGGTTATACGGATTTATCCGTGGAGCTATTCGCGGAGCAAAAAAGCCTATTGGAACATTGATAGTTACAACTTTATTGTACGGGGGATTTTGGACATTATTCATTATCATTCCTGCCACTCCCACAGAAAATAGAGTAGAAACCGTAAGCATGCCTGAAGAAACAAGCGAGGATAAAACTAATCCTATAAGCCCGTTGGCTCAGCCAAAAACAATAAACGAAAGTATTCCGCCCCTGTATCAAGCCGCTGAAAAAGGGAATCTCAAAGAGGTACAAAAATTACTTAAAAAAGGAGAGAAGTCCTATACGGCTTTCAAGACGAGAGGAGAGCCTGTTCAAAATGACGATGTTGAAAAGGATGCTTACTATATTGCAATGCGTAAAGGCTATTATAAAATTGCTGAAGAAATAACTAAAAATCATAATATTTGGCCATATTGGGTAAATAGAGAAGATATTATAACCTCAAATAATACTGAAGCGATTATTGAATATTTAAACACCCATAAAATAATATTACCTGCAGGCGACGTAAAAACATTAATAAATCTTTTTGGTAAGGCAAAGAACAATGTAGAAAAACAAAAAATTCTTACAATTCTTAATTTATTAGCAAAAATTGATGAATCTGAAAATAGATATGTTGATTTGGGTATTGATTTAAGCCCATACCTTGAAACACCGGATGTTTGGGAAAAAGTGGTTTTTAATGACTTAAAATCGTTAAATCAAATAGCCGGACATTGGATCGGTTTGAAAGATGTATATCAACTAACTCCTTCCGATTATGCAGGAGAAACCCGTTATTATGCCAGAATACCTGTTTTTGTTTCCGTAGATTTTAAAAAAAATATAAAAAAATTAACTGACATATATTTTGAATATTATGCATCCGCAAATTATGATATTTTTATAGATGTTTATGTTGATGCGGTAATTGAGTCAAATCCAGACAATAAGAAATTACCTGAAAAAAATGAGCTTAAAAAGTTAGTATTGAAAAATTTAAATACTTTAACTTTTCCAAAAGAAGATTATGGTGAATTTAAGACTGAAATAAAAATCGAAGATTCTAAACTTAATATGAGACTTAAAATAAACGCGTTGTTGTTTAAAGATGTATTTTCAAATTCGGTTTATATGAACGCGACTAAAAATAAGTTAAAGTTTTCGTTTCCGGCAGGAACAGTTCCTGTATATGATCCATATTTTGAAATAGTATTGGATAAAAAATAGAAGGATAAAGTATTAAAATGGAAAAAATAAACTTTAATAAGCAGGACGATATCGATCTTAATTTATTTTCAGAAACAGGTGAGATAACCCCGGTTGGTATTTCAATTTTAAAAACGTTTTCATGGTCGAAAATAATTGTATTTCAATCTTTTCTTGATTCGTCATGTGAATCGATCAAAAAATGGTATTGGAGCAGGAAAAACCTTGAAAATATTATTGATGGATATCCTGATTTATGGTTGAATATATTGGATGCATTAGCTGAATTGTTTTTAACAGATTTTGCTAATTATAAAGTATATGATTATAAAAAGAAAGATATAATTGAAGATTTAAATAATGAATTTGGACAGTTATTTAATAGTATTTTTGATGATATAAAATCAGTTTGGGGAGGATTAACTTCTGATCAGATTGAATCAGAAGCATATAGAGCATTAAGAAAAGAAAACAGGGGCAGGATGTTTGGAATAGGTTTTGGATTTAAGGGGGCAGTCGGTTCGGCAATAGGGGCAGAATTGGGTAATTTAGGGACTGGGTTAATTCATAGCGTGATTAATACTGTCGGAAATTTTAAAGATAATATATCAACAAATAAAAAAATGAATGATTATTATAATCAAAAATCCACATTGGAGAATATTATTAATTATTGGATTATTATTTTTTGGCGTATGTATGATGTACATATTGAGAAATTAAATTATTGGATTCTTGAGGAAGATTCGCCTGATATACTTAATTATACACAAATGCTTGAGTGTAAAATTTCTGCGGAATCATATTATGAAAACATGCAAAGAACCGCAATTGAAGATGAAATGGAATTAGTAGTAGGTTCATTGAAATGTTTAAATATTTTTCCGTTTGAACCAATATATTGGAAGATTATATTAAAATGGAATTTAATAGCAAATTATGGTGGAACAAAAAAAATATCGCAAGTATAAATGATTTTACAGTTCGAGTTAATGAGTATATTCCGGGTTTTAATAAGGAAATGTCATCTATTTGCATATCATCTTTATTAGACGCATATATGACCCTAGATACTTTTCTAATTAATTCTGATGAAAATGATACTGATATTTCAGAGTATGAGAATAGTTTAAATGATCATATTGATTATATTAAGAATAATATAAATAATCCTGAATTTAAAGAATTATTTAAACAGGCAATATTGTTAAATTTTAAAGATGAAAATCTTGATATAGATATTTTTATAAAATTATCAGAACTTCTGTTAAAATGTGATATTGAAATAAACAATACTTTTAATGATAAAATATTGAATGAACTTTATAATTTACATTTAAATAGATTAACTAATTTATTAATATCAGAAAAATCAGAAATTCTCATAAAAGCGATAATGTCGGATAAATTTGAAGCAATAGTTAATGAGACAGTAAAAACTATTCCTATAATTAAATTAGATATTTTTATAATACAACTAATAAAGCTATGTAAAGAATATTTTAATGAACACAATGATATAATTATTAATAATATAATAATTGATAATATAATAAAAACGAATCAACTATACAAACTTAATATTGATTTAGAACAATTGGATGATTTCCAGGCATTAAAATACTTTTCTTTCCCCGTTGATGACAGGATTAATCTTTTTGAGAAATTTATTAATAATATAATTAAAAAGAACGGGAAAAAAATACTTGGAAAGAAAACTTATTGGGGTAAAATTCCATTAGATATTGAAACAAGATTACGAAGCATATTAAAAATATCTGAAAATGATAGAATTCTTATTGCGAGTGATTATACAGCTTTATCTTCGTGGCAAGAATTCTTTTTAATAACAATTAAAGGAATATATATAATAAAAAATAAAAATGTTTATTTAAATTGGGAAAAAATTATTAACGAATATGAACTTAATTTTTATTTTGCTGATGATCATTGTCTTTATATACAAAATATCGGGTATAAACAAAATAAAAAAGAATTAAATTCCATTGAATCACCATATATCGAAAACCAGGTATTGGCAAATATTTTTTATGGGGCTTGTTTGTATTTGACTGGGCAAAAAATGAAGGTAGCTACAGATTCATTTAAACCTATTGACGGAGCGATTTTTGACATACCCAAATTGAAAAATTATGAAGATACTCCGGAAAATAATGAAAATACCGTATTACCTGAAAACAAAACTGAAGAATTACCAGACGAAAAGATAATCGAAGAAGTAAAAAAACCTGAAAGTAAAGAAGATCGATATAAATACTTGCGGACTGATGACAGAATTAACATTGCAAAAAAATATAAGGACCGCAAAGGATTTTTTAGGCATATTTTACCGTCATCATGGTTATTAACTTTATTTTTCTATCTATTAATTTCTTTAGTTATTATGTTATTAGCAGAAAGTTATATACCAAAAACAAATGATATTATTAATACTATAGTTCCTATTTTTACAGTCTTGATTATTCCATTAACATTATTGATTTTTGGCATAAACAAAAGGATTAAATACATTAAAGAAAAGAAAAAATGGAAAGAATGTACTGATTCCGGAAAAAAGGACATTAACGATGTATATAAAGAATATAAGGAGTTGGAGAATGAATTTAATGTTCAATAGGAAGAATAAGTTTGGTAATATAAATGCCTATATCTTAATTTTATCTATAGCCTTCATTTCTATAGTTTTATCCGCCTGTTTTACAACACCCTCATCTGAAGCGTCTGATAAAGTAGTAAATAAAGGATCAAACGAACAATCAAATGTCAGGACTGCAAGAACTCCAAAGATGCCGTTTACAGGTGACGGCGGCAAAGGCATTACAATCGCGGTTCCCACTCCATCACTTAATAGCACATCGATAAGTGATAATTGGTTGCCTCAATTCTTTCAAGACCGTATGACAGGAGATATTTCAAAATATTCCGCTATGACTGTGCTTGACAGGTCAAATGAGAAGCTTGTTCTTGCAGAACAAAGTCTGTCTTTATCAGGCAATTATTCGGACAACGATTATATCAAGATTGGCAATTTGACTAATGCTAAATACATTGTTGCCGGAAAAATACAAAATATTTCCGGGCGCTACAACATCAGTTTCAGAATTAATAATACGGAAACAAATGAAATTAAGGCCGCATTTGACAAGTCATATTTACTTAACGATATTGAAAGCGGACTTGCAACAAAAGAAGCGGTACGGGAACTTCTTGTGGGTATGGGAATTGAACTGACTGATGAAGGCGAACGGTCATTGCTTGCTGTTCAGGAAATTGATGTACGGGCAACAGCGCAGCTTGCAAGAGGAACGGCGGCGGCAAAGGCCGGTAATGAGGTTGAGGCATTGGCTTTTTTTACAGAAGCGCTTAACTCAAATACGACAAAGACCGAAGCTGACCGCAACATACAAAATGTATTTACGGTTCCGACAGGCGCCAGTATTAGGGAACGCGCGAATTATGCGCAAACACATATAGATAAATGGAAAAAAATATTCACTGAATTAAACGCCTATCTTGATAAAAACTTCTTAATTGTGGTTTACGATTTTAGCGTTATAGAAGATAAAATAGATATGTCCGGTGCGGGAAGCGTTTCAATTACAGTAAAACCGGGTGTTAAGTTAGTTCCAAACAGAACTGCCTTACTGGTTTATAAAAAGATACTTGATGAATGGGAATTGGTACGAACAAATGCGGAAAATAAATCATGGGTTAATGTTGTAAAAATCCCTAAAGTTTTTGGTCGTCATATGAATAGTCCTTATGATTATGCTGGAATATCATATATTATCAGATTAGGCTTCGGTTTATATGACGATTTTGGAGATCGTATCAATAAGATTCAACGTCAATTATCTGTATATTTAAAATCAACAGATCAAATTATAGCTCAACAGAAATATTATGAAAACGCCGCGTTTAGAAATATTTCATTTAACAATATACCACTTAAAGATATTACCGATACATTAACGCCAAAAATAGAAGGAATAGTTTGGGAGCAAATTTCGAATCCGCAAAATATAACAGGTTTTGTTTTACCTGTCATGTCGGTTGCGGAATATCTACAATGGCAAAGTACACAGGGTAATACCAGATAAAAAAAGCCGTCCGGAAGGACGGCCTTTCTTTTGGATTTTTTCTTAAGCGGCAAGCTCTTGAGGGGCTTTCTTTCCGGCGATCAATTTAAACGACAGAAAAGGAAGCAGTTTTTCCAAAACCCTCTTAAACAATATGCAGACTTTTTCCCACCATGTAGGCAATCGCAGTACAATCATCTCATGGAGCGATTCAAGCCGTTCATAAACTTCTCCGGCTTTTCTGTTAAAAAGCTCCTTCGTCTGCACGGTTTGTGGTTTAAGGATATGGCCTTTGGCTTTCCATCACTCAAGGTGGGCAGCCCCTTCGAGAAAGAAATTTTCCGCGAATTGGAAGAAGTTTTTTTTTAATTCATCTTTACGTTTTTCATTGAGCAGATCCGACTGCAAAAGATTTTCCAGAAAGGCGGTTGCGTCCCGTTTGCTTTCGCATCCGTAGCCGCACGCTTTCTGAACCTGCTTTCCGGTTTCATCATAATACCAATAGTACCAGAATGTGCCGTTCTCTAACCGCCTTTGGAAAAGGTGATACTTGCCAACCTTGACCGCCATAGTAGCCTCCTACCGGCGTGCGGTTGGTTGGTACAGAAAAAGATCGCTATTTTGTTACATTAATAAAAAGTGGCGAATACCTCGCTTTGACTGCGGCGCGGACGGCTGGCTAAAGCCAGCCTCATTTTATTGTCGTGGGGACTTGTTCGGCGCCGGAGCGTTTGGGATTGTTCATCTACACGCCTTCGGCGTGCGGTTGGTTAGTACAGAAAAAGATCGCTATTTTGTTACATTAATAAAAAGTGGCGAATACCTCGCTTTGACCACGGCGCGAACGGCTGTCTAAAGCCAGCCTCATTTTTTCGTCGTGGGGGACTGATTCGGCGCCGGAGCGTTTGGGATTGTTCATCTACACGCCTTCGGCGTGCGGTTGGTTGCTCCCCCGCGCGGATTCGGACCACGGACCCAGTGGTTAACAGCCACTTGCTCTGCCAGCTGAGCTACAGGGGATATTTACCTCACTTTATTAAATTTTAAAAAAAATGTCAATATGTTAAAATATGAAAAAGGCATAAAAAACCCCGGAGAAAGGAGTAACTCCGGGGAAAAGGAGAAAGAGGAGGAACGTGAAACAAAACTAGTATGGTAACTATACAACCATATAGGGGGTAAAAGGTTACAAAAAAAACGAATTTATTGCGCCTTCGCCTTCATTTTGGCGATAAAATGTTCGTAGGCGGCTATTGTGGCGGCCATTATTGTATCTTGAAGCGGGCCTCTGCCAATATGATTCGCGCCTTCCATAATATATAGGTTTTTTAAAATCGCTTCCAAATCTTCCGCTTTACATTCGGGATCAGAAATAAGGCGGCGCGTAAGGCCCGTCGTTTCCTGCTCAAATACTTCTTTGTACTTGATTTCTTGCCACTCGTTACTAAGAGCCATTTTTGTCTCCGGAGGGGGTGGAATGTTTTTTCACTGGGAAATACTTGTTTAACATTTCTTTAAGGCCGTTTGGCTGTAATGTAAATGTAAGGGCTATGGGCAGAATTAACATCTGATCCGTCAGATTATCCTGATAAAAACCGGGCAATATCTTAATTAACATTGATATAAATACGCCTAATACTGATAAAAACCAGATTAATCTTAATAATTCGCCGTAAACCTTCAGTTTCTTTTGATTTTTAGTTGCCGCATAACTTATTCCAAAAGGGACTGCGGCAAGAAGAAGCGGCGTGCAAAAAATCATGTTCATATTATGATAGGTGTAATCATGATTTGTAAAAAGACTCATAAAATACAGAAGAAGACCGACAGTGCCGAAAAAAAGGCCGCTCAAACTCATGCTGATTCCGGCTAATACTCTGCCCGCCTTTTTGTTTTTTGCCTGTAAAAAGAAAAAGAAACAAAAAATAGCAGATAACGCAAGACTGAATACAAGTTCCCGTATCCATTGTTTTCGCGGTTTTTCAAGAACTATAGGACGACCTACTGATTTATTTACAATTTCAACGGACGATACCAGCTTTCGCCTGTTGCCATTAGCGTCGGTATACCAGAAATTTTCTATTCTTTTGCCGACTTCCGCGGGAAGAAACATATCTTCCCATATGCTGATTTGCGTATCAATGCTCTGTCCCATTAAGAAATTTAAAAACCAGTCTACTACGGGCGAAAACCATGTGTGGCGGCGCACATGATTCCGTAAAGTAAAACCGCCGTTTACATTTTCAAATTCTTTTTTAAACTGCCCGTCTGTCGCAAGATCAATTATATCCCTGATCCTTGTCGAACAATTATCCCTGAAATGATGGTAATAATAATCACGGTTTTCAGGAAGAACATTACGCACGGCAAAATCCCTGACTTTTATTTTAGTCTCGGGCGGAAGGTCTAACGTATAAACCGTTATATCGCGGTTTTTTCTTTTATATAGATCTAAATTTCTTTCAGAGCGAGAAACGCCGCAACTGTACAACAACCTGCCAAAAGCAAAGTTATAAAAGAAATTATCATTATCAAATGAAAATAATCCGTAATCAAAAAAATAACTGGTGTTGTCGGAAGAATCTTCCACAATAAGGGCGATATGCCCCCACCAAAAATACAGTTGATCCCCCGGTCCCATTACGGCAATTTTAAGCGTAAGATTGTCGCCCGGCGCGGAAAAAGCCGAACTCGCGGCAATGACAAACAGTAAAAATATAAATGCAATTTTCTTAACCATATTGTAAGTGTGCATTATCATTTAAAGTTTTTCAATACGTGTTATCGTTTTGTACGGCGTAAATTCATCGCAAGATTTACCTGCGCGATGCTTATATCAAGACGGGACGCTATTTCTTCAGCAGGAAGCCCCTCATTGGCAAGCAAGTCAATAGCGCTTCGGAGCTGTTTCTTTGAGGGGGGCTTCTGAACAACAGGCGCGCCTTGAGCCGTTTTGTTTTCAGATTTAGCGGATGTTTCAAAAAATTCAGATGATCTTTGAGTCTCCAATGATAATTGGCGCGATTTTAACGGATGTTCGTTCCGCAACTGAGGCGGCGGCATTTGGTCGGCGGGATTTATTAATGCGGCGCGAATGCCGCGTCCAAGATTCGTATAAAGGGCATCGCCGGAAGGTTTAATTTGAATCGCGTCCTTATACTCAGCAATCCGTTTTTCGGCATCTTCCAGAAATTTTTTAAGTTTGGAAATACTGTCTTCTACAAGCTGTAAATTTCTATCCGTCACTTGATTAATGTCAACAATTAATTTGGCTACTTCCGCCCTATGTTCTTCAAGTCCCGAGGCGGACGTGCGGTTTTTAACATACCATTTTAAATAAAAAAACATGACGAAACAGGCGGCCAGACAAATAATTGATACTATAAAAAAAATATTCATTGTACTCCGTACTAAAGGCTTATGTCAATTTTCTTGCCCAAATATGGGTCATGTAAAACAGAAAATTGCTTTTCTTCCGCGTTCTCGTCTTCTTTACTTTCATCGTTCCTGCCGCTCTTGCCGCCTGAATTATGTTTCTGTTTATGCTCCGCATCGCGATCCTTAACTTTTTCCGCTCCTTCTCCCGTATTCTGAGCCTCGTTCACCTGCTGTATATTTTCTTCCGTCTTACGTTGAAGCTGTACGCCTACAATCGCCTGATGAAGCGCTTGCCCCTCCCTCTGCGCGGCCTGGGTTTTCCCTACCTTGTCAACCTGTGAAAAAATAGCCTGCAAATCAATCGGCGCTATAGCCATCTAATCCCTTCTTCGCAAGATCGTCAGGTTCCTCATACTTGGTCGCCCTGATAAGCCCGTTATCAAGAATAAAAGTTGTCGCGCGATAATCCGTTTTTACATCTTCTTTAATGTCCCGAATCCATATTTTTACGCCCGGCCATACTTTTGTAGACGCGGATACCCGTCCGCGAACCTGTATTTGATTCATAAATTCCTGAACTTTTTGAATGCTGTCATTTATGTCTTTTAATTCATCAGTTAATATTTGCCGCCGTTCCATTAATTCCTGCATATACGCTTCTTTATCTTCAGGCAAGGTCTTTCGCTGTTTCTTTGTATTGATTAAGGTTTGCAAATCCAGTCTGATTGCTTCCAATTCTGTTTCAGATGTCGATTTCATCTCAAGGAGGCGTTCCAGTTCCAGCTTACTATGGGGATCAAAACCAACTTCGCAGATTGTCTCGGTTCCGCTTGTTGCATTGCCAAGAACCTTGGCGTTTATTTCCTCTCCCGCGCGCAGACGCCCGCCCATGATATTTGCGCGTTTACCCATGCAAACAATGCTCTTTATCGCGTCTACGTTTGAATTGATTATTCCGTCGGCAACAACGACCATATTCCCGGCTTCCACATTCGCGTTTTCAATAAAGCGCGACCAAATTGAACGCCCCGCGCGAATTTTTTTCTCTCCGCTCTTTCCGTTAATGCCCTGATAAATAATTATATCGCCTTCCGCGTCAAGTTCCGCTTTTGCGACAGTTCCCTTTACTTCAATATTTCCGGCGGCTTTTACCGAGAAACCGTCTTCAACATTGCCGCTTATTACAACCGTTCCAAGGAAAATAATATTTCCCGTTTTCAGGTTAACATCGCCTTCAATATTTAAAATCGGCTCTACATTGATTTTTCCGTTCGCGATTATTACCTGGCCGTTTATATCGGAAAGAATAGTATCACCGTCATCGTTTACATGCACATGTGTTCCGACAGGCATCGGTATATCGTTTCCGGCCCTTGCGGGAAGAATCTTTCCTGTAACTGTTTTTCCGTCTATGCCGTCTTCGGGAGGTATCTTTTTAGCGAGAGGCTGATTTTGAACTACGTTTTGAATAATATCAAGTTCTTTAAAATTGACCCTTCCATTAGCCCCTTCTTTTAACTTTATTTGCGTTTGATCCGTTTTAAAGAAATAATGAATATACGCGTCTTTTCCGTTAACTGGTTTTATGCCTTCAGCTATTTCTACCTTTTCCCTGTAAGAAGGTTTGTCTAAAAATCCTTCAAGGAATTCCTCTTTAACCCCATGGTATACCCTATGCTGTACAAGCAGGCTTTTTAATGAATCAACCGTTAAATCCGCGCCGCCGTCACCAGGAGGAATAATAATAACAGTAACTTTCATTTCCGGATCGTCAACTTCAATGTTAGCCATACTGTCATTCGCCGGATTATGATTAAAGTCAGCCACCTTTACATACATTCCAGAAGCTTTATTTACAAGCGTGTCAACAAGGTCGTTATCGAACTCCAGAATATTCTTGGTGTGAAGCGCCTGTATCGCGTGAGTTAAAAATACTCTTTTGCCATTACCGACAGGCGGCATAACTTTAAGATAAACTCCGTCAGGCCAGCATTGTACAAATACGTCTCCGTCTTTATCTTGAATAACCTGAACTTTTTCATCGTCTTCGCCAACAATATCCTCTTGAGCGTGTTTCGCCTTTTTAACCTGAGTGCGCTCATAAGCGCGTATTACCCAGTCTTTTTTTCCAGCGCCCATAAAGCCGGACGAACCTCTTTCAATGATTTCATAATCAAGACGGCGGATGGAAGTATCAAGCAGGGCGGCGGCTTCATTAACGGCGGCTTCCAGCGTGGGGCCTTTAGCGTCCACAGACTGAATCGCCCTGTCATGTTCCAGATGCTCTTTTACAATTTCCTGCAACTGGATAAAATCGATCATACAATACCTTTTCTGATATTCGTTAACTTTGACCTTAAGTGAAGAACGGCTTTCGTATGCAGCTGCGAAACTCTGGACTCCGTTACTTGCAACACGCGTCCAATATCTTTTAAAGTTAAATCTTCATAATAATAGAGAACCAAAATTTTCTTTTCTTTATCGGGAAGTTCGTTTATCGCTTCGACAATAACTCTGCGGATTTCTTCGTTAACCACCACTACGTCGGGATTTAAACTGGAAGGAGATTCAATACTGTCGCCAATGGACACTTTGTCATTATCATCGCCTGAGTACCATAAATCATTCAAAGAAATTATGGATGTGCCTGATATTTTTTGAATCACTTTCATGTATTCCTGCTCGTCTATGCCAAGGGCACCGGCAATTTCCTGATCGGATGCCGTTCTGCCCAACTGCGCTTCCAAAGAAGAAATAGTCGTTTCTATTTCGCGGGTTTTTTGCCTGACGGAACGCGGAACAAAATCAATTAAGCGCAATTCGTCAAAAATAGCGCCTCTTATGCGCGTAACGGCATAAGTTTTAAATTTTACGTTTTTTTCAGGATCGAATTTATCAATCGCGTCAATAAGTCCAAAAACCCCATAGCCTACAAGGTCGTCAAATTCAACATTGTTGGGCATTCCAACCGCGACTTTTCCGGCCACATATTTTACAAGCGGGGCGTATTGTTTTATGAAGGCCTCCCGTATCGCAGGATCCCGATTTTTTCGGTACTGCTGCCAGAGTTCCTCTTCTGTTTTTTCTTCCGGCATTCCCAAACCTTTCCCTCTTAACTCTTACTTAATACCGTTCTAATGCCTTGCGCCATACTTTGCGGGTCAAAATCACCCTGCAACGTCTGAGGCTTATTGCCCTTATACTGGCTGCGATCCGGCTCAGAGGAGGAGTCCTCAACCGGACGCATTGCCGGCGCAGACGCCGCCGAAGGCGCGGCAGGAGCGGGGGTTCCGCTATAATTGGATGAAAACGCCATTGCCATCATATCCAAATCTGGCAATCCCCCCAATCCTGAATCATCCCCAAAACTTGGGGTAAACTGCGGCTGGAAAGCCGCCGGTTTATTAACCTCAGGTTTTTCAAAACCGGACGTTTCAGGAAAGTTAGCCGATTCTTCGACCTCACTTTCAAAAAACGAATCATCTTGAACTTCTCCAGTATTATTATAACCTGCTTCATTCTTTCGGTCTATACCCTCAGATGTCATAGAGAAGTCAAAACTGGGGTATTCAGACTGATTTCCGCTTGAATTTAAGTCATCCTGTACGGTACGGGGCTTAAAAGCGCCGGAAACAAGGGCTTCTACATTGCCCAATTCCTCAGGATTACCCTGATTAAATAATTCAGGCACGGCATATTCACCCATACCATCCATAGCTATACTTATATGTCCGCCGGCTTCATTAATTTCGGGAGGAACAATTTCTTCGTTTGTTACTAAAACCTCAGGATAGAAACTGTCCAAAACAAACCGCAGGCCAAAACCAATCCCAAAAAAAACAGCTGAAAAAATCAAAGCTCTGAGAATAATATGAACTGTGCCTACTCCGGAAATCATGCCAAGAAGGATTGAAATAACTAAAGCGCAAATTGCTGATATTGAACCCCATTTTAAATTAGCCATACCTTGCTCCTTTTATTTTTTATACGGTGGTTTCATTCTGTGAAGACTTGAAAAGCCTTTTAAACATCGCTCCAAAACCGCCGGCTTCTCCCGGTTTATTCCTGTCCATGCGCTCCACGATATGTTGAACGCAGATGCTTGCCTTACACTTTGGATCCACTACCATAAAAGGCTTTTGCCTTAGCACGGCATGGGAGACTGACACGTCGTCATAAATAAATCCCAGATAATCAAGTTTTAAATTTAAAAACTGGCCTGCGATATTGATCATTCTGTCGGCGACGCTTTTTGCCTGCGCCGCGCCTTTTGCGCGGTTTACGACAAGTTTTAAACCCATATTAACCGAGTCATACTCAGTAGCGATGATTTTAATTATTCCGTAAGCGTCAGTAATCGCGGTCGGCTCTGGAGTAGTGATAATAACGGCATCGTCCGCAGCGGCGATAAAATCCAAAACGTTACTGGATACGCCCGCGCTTGTGTCAATGATGATTATGTCCGCGTTTGATAGCGAATCAAGTTCGGCGATAAAATCTTTTCTGTCCTCTTCGCTCATGTTGGCTATTTGAGAAAAGCCTGAAGCTCCGGCTACGATGGATATGCCGTATTCCGTCTCCACAAGAATTTCGCGTATTGTTTTTTGCTTTTTAATAACATGGTACAGATTGTACTTGGGGATCATATTGAGCATTACATTGACGTTGGCAAGCCCAAGGTCGGCGTCCATTACAACCACTTTTCTTCCCAACCTTGCGAACGCGAGAGCCATATTTACGGAAAGGTTGGTTTTTCCCACGCCGCCCTTGCCTGAAGTGACGGTAATAACGCGGGCCTTATCAGCCGGCTTTACATTCGACTTTGAAGACGACGCTCTTGACGAGCCTGTACCGTCTTTTTTCCGTTTCATAATTTCCCGCAATTTCTCAGCCTGATCTTCCATATTTACCCCTATCTATCTCCACTTAAATTGATCCGCTTCTCCAGAAGGAAAACGCTTCTCTATTTTATCACGGTTTATTTTAAAACCGTCAAGATTAATAAGAAAACGCAAAACAGACGCCCTTCTTATATCTTCGGGAACAGCCTGCCCGTTAGTGATGAAAGAAATACTTTTTCTTTTCTCCGCAAGGGCCGAAATTATATTCCCGTAACTGCCGGTCTCGTCCATTTTAGTAAGTATAACAGATTTATAATTAAACGGCTCAAACTGCCGCATTATTTCTTCTATATCGCTTGCTTTTGTCGCCGCGCTTATAACAAGATGATATTCCGCGTTCTTGGGACACCCGTCAAGAATCTCCTTCATTTCGCCTATCTTTGAAGAATCCTTGGGACTATTGCCTATAGTGTCTATTAAAAACAAATCAATATCGTCGCTGTAAAGCGCGATTTCTTTTTTTATATCCTGCTTGTTTAAAACGCATGAAACCGGTATCTGCATAATGCTCCCAATTTGTTCAAGCTGCTCTTTGGCGCAAATACGGAATGTGTCAATCGTTATCAGTCTTACGTCAACAGCGGGAATTTCATCAGTCCCTATGCCGTAAATAGCCGCCAGTTTTGAAATCGTTGTTGTTTTTCCGACTCCCGTAGGGCCTACAAGAACCATGATTCTTGGTTTGCGCATAACGGCTTCTTCTTTATAAATACTGATGCTCTCCCCTATCCATTCAAGAATACGCTCTTGCACAACGTCAAAATTTTCCAACTGTTCAAGAGACAGATCTTTTCGCAGTCTTTCCAACATTCCGTTAATGTATTTTTCCGAGAAATCATTTGCCTTTAATAATTCCGTCACGCGGACAAAAGAGGGATGATCTTCCCTTTTGCCCGTATTTTCCACCTTCTCCTTTATTTCCTTCAGCGCGTCTAAAATCTGCTGGGAAGCCTCCCTGCCGTTTGCTGATATTTCGCTGATGTTTTTTCTGGCAGTCTCAATAACCTTTTGTTTTGCCTCTTCAAGATTTTTTTCCGAAAACAAATCTCCTGCCGCATATTGCATACCTGTATTTTGTGAAAGCGGAAGCCGGGCGTTATAATCATAAGGCGGGTTATTTTGCCTTTGCGGCGGAAAATAAAATTCAACCTGAACGCCTGGTTTTGTAAACAAGCCTAAAAACCCTCCAAGCCTGATCTCTTTACGGCTTTGAATATGGAAAGGACGTTTGTATCTTTCATAAATTTTTTGTTTGCACTCCAGCAGGCTTTCGCCTTGTTCAATCAAAATATCCATTTTATTGCTCCGCCATATTATCTTCTATTCTTATCATCCCAACCGCTTCAGGAATAATTCCCGTAACAATTTCGGGGACGGAAAGAACCGCCAAATCCGGCAATTCGCGATCCGTTGAATTTTTAACAAGGAAACGCGCCTGTTCAGAACAGAGAATAACGGGCATCCATCCCTTTTCCTTAACCGCAGCTACAGCTTTTGCAACCGATTTAATCCACGCTTTTTGCGTAGGAGGATCAAGGGCGCAGACAATCCCTGAGGCTGTCTCATATTTAGCGTCGATGATTCTTTGTTCAAGAGCGGGGTCAATTGTAAGAACGCGCAGTCTTTTGTCTTCATCTGCATATTGGTTGCATATCTGATTAGCGAGGGCCTGCCGCGCTTTTTCAGTAAGGAACCAGATATTTTTGGAAACAGGCGCATAATCGGCAATTGCTTCAAGAATTGAAACAAGATTGCGGATAGATACCCTTTCCCTCAGCAAGCCGTGAAGCACTTTTTGAATTTCCGTTACGCGCAACCCCTTGCCTTCCCTCAGCGCTTCGTCAACAACGGCGGGGTAATCTTTCTTTAGGGTATCCAGAATCACCTGGGTATCCTGCAAGCCAAGAATATCAGCCGCATGGCGGCGGATAATTTCAGTTAAATGAGTGGCTATTATCGAAGGCGGATCAACTACCGTGTACCCGGCGCGTTCCGCTTCGTCCCTCCTTGACTGTTCAATCCAAATTGCCGGTATCCCAAAAGCGGAGTTGACTCTTTTCGCCTTCCAATTCAGCCGTAACCATTCCGGGATTGATGCACATATAGTAACCAAGACGGATTTTGCCGCGCCCTGAATCAACTCCCTTAATTTTAAAACAGTATTCGGAAGGCGCGAGCATGGAATTGTCAATTATGCGCACTTTGGGAATAACAAGCCCAAGATCATAGGCTGACTGGCTTCTTACGTTCATAACCCTTTCCAGAAGTTCCGCGCCTTTTTCCTTTTCAACTAACGGCACAAGCCCGTAGCCAAGTTCCAGCGAGAGCGCGTCCAAAGGGACAACGGGGGGAAACTCCGCCGGTTTTTCGCCTTGTTCACGGGCTTTTCCGGCTTTTTGACTAATAACAACCGCCTTTTTCTGATCGCGGCCTCTTGCATACGCATGAAACGCGATTAAAGCCGCCATCGGGAAAAGCAAATACCAAGGGAAGCCCGGCAGGAAGCCGAGAACCGCGACAACTGCGGCGCATACCCAATAAAGTGACGAATTGCGCTTCAGGATTTGATCGACAATCTGATCGGCAAGAACGCCTGTCGCGGCGGCTCTTGTAACAATAAGGGCCATTGCTGCGGAAACAAGAAGAGCGGGAAGCTGGGTAACAAGCCCGTCTCCTATGGCAAGGGCGATGTAAACGCTTATCCCGCTTTGCTGGCCGTACAGCGCGGAACCGATAATGAACCCGCCCAACATTTCAATAATAATGATAAAAACTCCAACCTTTACGTTACCTGAAATAAATTTACTCGCTCCGTCCATTGATCCGTAAAAATCAGATTCCATCTGTATTTGGGCTTTTTTGTTTTTAGCCTCTTCTTCGGTAATCGCGCCGGAACTGTATTCGGTATCTACCGCCATCATTTTTACCGGCATGCTGTCCAAAGTAAAACGCGCCGCAACTTCAGATACGCGGGTCGCACCTTTTGTAATAACAATTACCTGCACCAATATAATAATGATAAAGATGATAGTGCCGACGACAATGCCCTGAACGCCGCCCGATCCCACAACAAAGCTGGAAAACGCTTTAATCATCCGCCCGTTAAAATTAGAACCTTGCGTAAGAATAAGGCGCGCGGACGATACGTTCAAAGCGAGGCTGAATACCGTGGAAACAAGCAAAAATGTCGGGAAAAGAGTCAACTCTGTCGGTCTTTGCGTGCTAAGCACGCTAAGCAGAAGTATCAGGGAAAAGATTAAATTAATAGCCATAAGCGCGTCAAGAATAAAAGTGGGCAGGGGAAGAACAATCGCAAGTACCATAGTAATTACGGCTACTGCGGGAAAGTTATTTTTTAAAAAGCCCAACACGTTAACGCCTGCATTGCCTTGCTCTAACGGATTATCAGCCATTTATCCTCCTCATAAAAATTAACTTTTTCACGCGCTCATCCTTTTACGCCGTTCTTCGTTAAGGCTCCAAACCTTATTCAATATTAACGCTACCGTATTCCAGTACTTATAAGGGACAATTTCCCCCACGTCGGTTTCACGGTACAGCGCCCATGCAAGCGGCTTGTTTTCCACCATCGGAACGTCATTATCCTGCGCGATCCGCCTGATCCTCGCGGACATTTCATCGGCGCCCATAGCGACCACCATAGGCCCTTCCATATAACTTTTATCGTATTGCAAAGCCACTGCCAAGTGCGTCGGGTTTGTAACTACAACGTCAGCTTTAGGAACCGTAACGGTGAGATTCTGCTTTAACATCTCACGGAAACGGGAGCGTATCCTTTGCTGTACCTGCGGATCAGATTCGTACATTTTTCTTTCTTCTTTTTGCTCATAACGCGTCATCTTGTGCCGTTCGCGGAAGCGAAACCGCTGGAAAAAATAATCCGCTATCGAAAGGGCAAGCATTAAAACGGCGACAACTATGATCATCCGTATTGCGATTGTAGCTACCAGCGTAAGCCCTTGATAAACTTCCACTTTTTGCAAATTAAGCAGTTTTCCAATATCCGCTTTTATGAACAAATAAGCTACAACGCCGATAATTACTATTTTAACAAGCGACATCCCAAGTTTAACAAGTCCGTCAATGGAAAAAATACGCTTAAAATACTGCCCGAATCTTGGCAGCACTCTGGAAAAATCAGGCGTAATAGTTTTTGTTGTAAACAGGAAGCCGCCTGTTTGCACCACATTTGAAAATATTGCCGATACAAGGGCGACTATAATAATCGGTAAAACAAGCCGCGCAAAGTAAATAAAAAAGTTTCCGATAATAATGGCGTCTTTTGTCGGATCCAATTCCACGGCGCGCAAAAAGAAAAACCGCACCATTTCAACGCAAGTTTTCAACATATAAGGAGCTATAAAAAGCAATAACAGCGCGGGAAGCAATAAACCGACAGCGCCGATCAGATCCTGGCTTTTTACTACCTGCCCTTCTTCCCTTAACCGTTTTAACTTTTGCTCGGAGGGCGGTTCTGTCTTGCCGGGAGCGTCTTCATCATCGCTGTCGGCAAACCACTGGAGATCGATGAGGGGATATTGAGCAGTTAGCAGTGAGCAGTTAGCAGTGAGCGGTGGAAAATTTAATGCGTATTCTAATTCATTCATTTTAACTTCCACTTTTTTCATAACCTGCCTCCACCGGTAATCTGCCTGCCGATTTGAATGTAGAGGGTTTCGATGTTTTTAAAGCCGGAATCTATTACGCGGGTAAACGCTTCTATCATAAACGGAAGAGACGCAAAAATAAGCAGGAAGGCGACAGTAATAGAAATGGGAAAGCCTTCCGAAAGAATATTTACCTGAGGTGCGGCTTTTGATATAAGCCCCGTGGTCAGAGACGTTAAAAACAAAGTGCCGAGGATTGGAAGCGAAATAACAAACGCGTCCATGAACAGGCGCGAAAGCCCTGAAGCGAACATTCCAACAACATGTTCTCTTCCGTCAATCAGGGAAATGATATTGAGCGATTGCACTGAACGCCAGAAGCCCCCAAGAAAAAGCTGATGAAAGCCGCCAATCGTTACAAAGACTAGCATGGACACAAGGTTAAAATATTGGCCCATAAGCGGATTTTCAACCTGAGCGATAGGGTCAAAAGTTTCTGAAGCGCCAAATCCCATTTGCAGGGAGAAAAACTGTCCCGCCGTAGAAAAAGCCGCAAAAATGACAGTCAGATAAAAACCCATAATTATGCCGATTATCCCTTCGCCAATAAGAAGCAACAGGAAGCGAAAACTGAATGGCTCATAACGCAAGTCGCTTAAAGTGCCGCCGGGCAGGGTAACAATACCGTTAGGCGAATTAGCCGCCTGATAAATTTCTGCGGTGGGAAGAACCGCGAAAGCGGCAAGGCCGGCAAGCGCGATTTTTGCGGTTTGAGGAATGGCTTCGGACGAAAGAATAGGCGCGGTTTGAATCATAGCGAACGCTCTTGCCGCTATTAGCAGAAAAACAGGTCCAAAGGTGAGAATATTCTGTAAAACCGCGTTTTCTATCACTCTTCTACCTACCTCGCCATATCCGGAATTCTATTAAACAGCCTTATTGTATATTCACCAAGAGACGTGAACATAAACCCGCCCAATAACGCGAGCGCTCCAAGGATAACAAACAACTTAGGCACAAAGGTAAGCGTCTGCTCCTGAATTGACGTTGCCGCCTGAAGTATCGCGACAATTAAACCAATCGCCAATGCGGATAATAAAATAGGGGCTGCAAGTATCAAAGTTTCCAATATTCCTTCACGTAAAGCGGCTACTACATCACCTATAGTCATTATTCACTCCTTAATAAAATGAACGGACCAGCTGTTCCGTCAGCAATCCCCACCCGTCTACAAGTATAAAAAGGACTAACTTAAATGGCATGGAGATCATAACGGGAGGGAGCATGATCATACCCATTGACATAAGCGCGCTTGCGACAACAAAGTCTATTACAATGAATGGAATAAAAAGCAGTATTCCTATTTTAAACGCGACAGTAAGTTCATTTAAAATAAACGCCGGAATTAAAACATAAGTGGGAACATCATAAAGCCCACGCGGACTGTTTTCGTGCCCGCTCATTCTCATAAAAAGCGCGATATTCTTTTCCCCATTTGTAAGTTCTCTAGGTTCTCTAGCATTACTTCTTTTTCCCATCTGTGAATACATAAAATCCCTTAAAGGGGCTACCGCCGCCCTGTACGCGTTCTCTACCGAAAGCGTACCCGCTGAAAGCGGCTGTATAGAATTATAATAAATTTTACTAAATGTAGGCCACATGATAAGCACGGTAAGAAAAAGCGATATGCCTAATATTACCTGATTGGGGGGAACCTGCTGTAATGAGAGGGCGCGTTTTATGAAATCCAAAACAATGGAAACGCGCAAAAAACTTGTCATTAGTATAATGATGCTTGGCGCGAGGGAAAGAACTGTTAAAAGAAGCAGTAACTGTAATGAAAACGCCACTTCCTGCCCGTTCTGTGGGTTTCGTATTGTAAAATCAATAAAAGGAATAGCAGGAGGACCCGGAGGCGGCGTCAAATTTGTCGTTCCCTGCGTAGCCCTGTCAGGAAACAGTTCCTGCGCGTTTGTTACGGAGGGAAAGAGAACGGAAAAAACTGCGAATAAAACAAACAGCGCCAATTTATAATTAGTCTTATTTTTTTTATTTGCGCTGGTTTGTGACAATTTATTGTAAAAAATTCTTGTTAATCTCATCACATCCCCTTAAGCCTTTCTCTGCGCTTGCGAATTTCATCAATACCGGAAGAACGGGTTTGAAACGGAGTTCCAAGACTGCGAAGCATTGACAAAAAGTCAGGAAATCGATTTTGAGGCTGTGCGCTTTTTTTTGAATCTTCAAGAAGCATCGCGTCTATAATTTCTTTATCTTCAATTTCGCTGATAAGATTCACGCCTCCCTCGCTTGCTCCCAAAAGCCAAACCTTAGAGCCGACAGAGGCAATATGCACATAACGGTTAAAACCCAAATGGGAACTTGCTAAGATTTTTAAGAAGGGGTCGTTTGCGGCGGTTTGCTTGGAAGTCCTTTTAATAAAAAAAACAATACCGTAAATTGCCGCGGCGGCAAGGGCGAGGACAAGTATCATTCTAATTACAATCCAGATTGAAGAGCCTGATCTCTGCGCTGGAATAGCGGGTTCGCTTCCGAAAATAATATTTCGCTCTGCGGCTCTGTATGGATCATCAACAGTAACAGGGGCTTCCTGATCAGTTTCCTGAGCAGATTGCTGATCAGCTTCCTGAACAGACTCCTGTATAACTTCCTGAGAAAAGACCGGTATTTGGACAAGAAGCCCCACTAATAACAGCAGGGCAAATTTAGGTATTTTCAGTTTTTACCCCTCCAGATCAAACTGATTCTGCTTAATTTTACACTTTTTTTAATTTTTTGGCAAGAGAAAACAGGAAAAAATATCGAAAATATTGAAAAAAACAGTAAAAACTATGCTTTTATCGGTCTTCAAAACAGGTTTTCATTTTTTATTTTAAAATGTGGTGTTTCTAAAAAAAAGACAAAGAACATTTTTTAATATTCTTATATTTCATGTATCCGCCATTAAAACAGCGGATACTACCGCGATAAGCGACATTAAAACGCCGCTTAATTCCAATATATTTGCGGAGGAATTATGAAAAGCATTTTATTGATAATAGCAATTTTTCTATTTTTTTCTGTGGCTTTTTCCTTCGCCCTCGGCCTAATAAACGTGAATAATACGCGCCTTTTAAAGTTTCAAGACAAAAATTGGTATCTTTCTGAAGTGATAATAGGAACAACCGGTATAAGAATAAACAGGGATAATAAACCAAGCTTGATTTATACTATTATGTTCAATTCAGAACGATTCACCGGTATAGGCGCGTACAGCCGCTATTTTGGTCCATATTCTGTAAAAAAAGATCACTCTCTTTTATTAAAAAGGGTTACAAGCACGCGCTTAGGTTCCAAATATGAAACGGACAACTTTAATGAACGCGAATATTTCACGTACATAGAAAAGGTAACCCGTTGGGAGATACGCAATGGAAAACTGGAACTGTATTCATCCAATGATGACGGAGAACATGTGATTTTAGTGTATTACTAAAATATTATGTTTTAAAATATATTACTATTAGTTTTATATTTATTTGCTTATATTAAATTACAGGGGACTTATGAAAAAGATTGTTTTTAAAACCGTTTTTCCGTTTTTTGCTTTGGGATTATTTTCCCGCGCAAGCGACATTTTATCTGCGGACTGTCCTTCGGACTGTCCTTTGGACGAGACGGACGTAAGTGACTTTCATGATAAATGCTGGTATCTTGATGAAGTAAAAATTGGAAAAACTATTATCAGCATAAACAGGAAAAATAAACCTGAGTCTTCTTATACTATTATGTTTAATACGGAACGTTTTGCCGGCATAGGCGCACCCAACCATTTTTTTGGTTTATATTCAGCCAAAAAAAATTATACTCTTTTTTTCAATAAAATTAACAGTACGCGCATGCTCCCTATATTTGAAATGTATGACATTAAAGAACACGAATATTTCTTGTACATAGAAAGGGCAACTCGCTGGAAAATACGCAAAGGAAAACTGGAATTGTATTCATCCAAAGAAGACGGTACTCAGGTAGTTTTAGCGTATTCAACTGGTAGGGAATAAATTCACACTAACACACAGCCGTATTTCCATGCGCTGTCAATTTTTTCTACAACGGCGATAAGAGTTTCACCGTTAAAAACTGCCGCCGCGTTATGCGTTATAAGCGTATTCTGTGAAAAAAACTGTTTCTCTCCTAGAATCGGCGCAAGAGGTTTGCCGTGAAAAATTTTTTCGGCTTCAGAAGGGGTAACTTCAAACCACGGCAATCCAAGCGCGGCGATTACGGACTTGGTTATGGGGAGTGGGGAGTAGGGAGTAGGGAGTAGGGAGAAAAAGGGAGTGGGGAGTAGGGAGTAGGGAGTAGGGAAAGAAGAAGACGAATTACCGCTACTTCCAACTCTCAGCTCTCTATTTTCTATTCTCCGCTCTCTACCCTCTCCTCCCCACTCCCCACTAACAGCGTCTTCAAGTTTAAATCCCGCAATTTGAGTTCGCGTAAGCGAAAAAAGAAAACCCCTGCTTCCCGCAGCCAACGCTATGTCCCTGGCGAGGGAGCGTATGTACGTGCCGCTTGAACAGTGGACAAAAATGTCGGCGAAGGGGGGCTGCCATGACTCAAGTTCAAGTTTGTAAATGGTTACCTCTCTTTCTTTCATTTGCGGAGCTTCGCCGCTTCTCGCGAGTTTACTGGCGCGTTGTCCGTTCACGTGAATAGCGGAAAAAATAGGCGGTTTTTGCGTTATTTCGCCATTAAACAATGTAATAGCCTGCTCAACTTTTTCACGGGAAGGCGTTTCGGCTTCCGCGATTATGCGCCCCTCAGGGTCGAGGGTGTCGGTTTCCGCGCCGAAGTGAACGCGCCCTTTGTACTGTTTGTCGCAGTGGGAAAAATACGGGGTGAGCCTCAGCGCCCTGCCCGTAAGAACCGTTAAAAGCCCCTGCGCGAATTTGTCAAGGGTTCCCGCGTGGCCTACTTTTCCCGTCCCAAGGGCGCGTTTAATTTCACCTAACGCCTCAAAGGAAGTGATGCCGGGTTTTTTATTGAGCAGTATCAGTCCCGATTTTGCCATTTGTGTTTTTTGCGCCGCTGTTTGCGCCGCTTTCTGCGCCGCTGTTTGCGTTGATTTTGTTTTCCGTATCGACAAGTTTCTCTATTTTTTTTATTATTTCAAAACTTTCGCTTATGCTTTTATCGGAATGAAAACGAAGATGCGGTATTTTTCTAATATGCATTGACGCCCCAAGCTGTGACTGAATAAATCCGGCGGCGCTTTGCAGTCCTTCAACTTCTTTTTCGGTTATATTTCCGCGAATATCGGAGACATAAACATCGGCGTATGAAAGGTCTTTTGACACGTCCGCTTTTGTTATGGAAATAAACGTATTTACGCGGGAGTCTTTAATTTTTCCTTCAAGGATTAGAGAGCCTATCTTTTCCTGTATCGTCTGGCCAAGGCGTTCGGTTCTGAAAGTCGCCATATTTAAGAACTCAATTTTCGGGCGATTTCTACAATTTCGATAACTTCAAGCGTATCGCCGACTCGAATATCGTCAAAACCTTCCAACCCAAGGCCGCATTCATAGCCAGCCGCTACTTCGCGCGCGTCGTCTTTAAAGCGTTTTAAAGACGCGATTTTTCCGGTGTAAATAACAACTTGATCCCGCAGAACATTGACGGTACAACTGCGCTTTATAAGGCCTGTTTGCACATAACAACCTGCGATGGTGCCGATTTTCGGCACTTTGAACGTATTGCGGACTTCCACGGTTCCTATCACTTCTTCCTTTGTGTCCGGCTTTAACATTCCTTCCATAGCCAGCCTAATTTCGTCCACAGCCCTGTAGATAATATTGTATTTTCTGATGTCAACTTTTTCCTGATCGGCTAAAATTTTCGCCTTTGGCAAGGGGCGCACGTTAAAGCTGATAATTATCGCTTTAGACGCTATCGCAAGATCAACGTCTCCTTCGTTGACGGGACCGGGAAGCGCCTGTATTACATGCAGGCGTATTTCTTTTGTGCTTAATTTTTCCAAACTTGATTTTAACGCTTCCGCCGACCCCTGAACGTCCGCTTTTATGATAACTTTTAATTCCTGAATCGTGCCGTCGCTAATCATGTCATGCAGATTGTCCATTGTAACTTTTTTGAGTATTTTAGCGTCTTCAAAACGGCGCAGTTCCTGCCGCTTTGATGAAAATTCGCGCGCCACTTTTTCATCGGCTACTACCTGCAATGGGTCCCCGGCGTTGGGGATTCCCTCAAAGCCAAGAACTTCAACGGGCATGGAAGGAGTCGCCTTGTTGATTTTTTCCCCCTTGTCGTTAAAAATCGCGCGCACTTTGCCCGGCCATATACCGGCGACATAAGCGTCCCCAATCGCGAGGGTTCCCCTCTCGATCATTACAGTCGCTACAATGCCTCTGCCGTGATCAACTTTCGATTCAAGTATTTTTCCTTCCGCGTTGCATTTAAAATTGGCCCTTAAATCCAAAAGCTCGGCTTCCAGCAGGATGGCTTCGATTAATTTATCAATGCCTGTTTTTTGCAGGGCGGAAAGCTCGACAAACATGGTCTGCCCTCCCCAACCTTCAGGCATAAGCCCAAGTTCGGAAAGCTGGCTTTTTACCCTGTCCGGATTCGCTTCCGGTTTGTCAATTTTATTTACGGCGACAATAATCGGCACTTGAGCGTCTTTAGCGTGATTGATAGCTTCAATTGTTTGGGGCATAACGCCGTCGTCGGCGGCGACAACCAACACTACAATGTCGGTTATTTGAGCGCCTCTCGCCCTCATGCGCGTAAAAGCTTCGTGACCAGGGGTGTCAAGGAAAGTGAGGCTGCCGTGGGGAGTCTCCACCATGTACGCGCCAATGTGCTGGGTAATGCCGCCGAATTCGCCCGACACAACGTCCGATTTTCTGATAGCGTCCAATAATTTTGTCTTACCGTGATCGACATGTCCCATAACGGTAACAACGGGAGGGCGCGGAAGCAGTAGCGCGTTATCGTCGGAAACAGTTTCTATTACAGTCTCATCGTATAGGCTGACTATTTTCACGTCCGCGCCGAATTCAGCAGCAAGTATAGTCGCCGTATCCGCGTCAATTTGCTGGTTTATGGTAACCATCTGCCCCATGCTCATAAGTTTTGCGATTAAGTCTGACGCTTTTAAATTCATTTTACGCGCCAACTCGGAAACCGAAATAACTTCCATTATGTCAATGGACTTTGGCACCGGGTTTGCGATGTGGGTAATTTTTTTCTTTGTCTGGAGGAGTTTTTCCTCCATTTCAAGCTCTTTTTCTTTTCTGTTATAAGCGGGTTTCTTTGTAATAAATTTCCGTTTTGCCGGGCCTTTTCCTTCCGGTAACGGAGTTGACGGAGCTGCCCCAATCCCAGCGCTGCGGTTTCCGGAAGGCGGACGGTTAAAGCCAAACTGCTGTCTGTTACCGCCTCCAGCGCCTTGCTTTGGTTGGAAGCCCGGTCTCTTTACCTGTCCCCCTCCGCTCTGACGCTGTCCAAAACTTGATCTGTTAGGAGGGCATGATTCGTTATTTCTATTTCCTCGCTGTTGTCCGGGCTTTCCCATACGTTGGGGAGGGGCGTTATTTCCGACCAATTTGCCGCCGACTCTGCCGGCTGCGGCTGCGGGACGTTGGGCAATTTGAAAAGAATTTACCTTTGTAGAAACCGTGTTTTCCTGCGAATGGCTTTTTTCTATATTGATATCCGTCTTTGGAGATTGAGATGATTTTATAGCGGGCGCACTGACAACAACTTTAGTGGAAGTTTTCTTGGGAGTTGAGGCCGCCGGTTTTTTTACTAAAATCTTTACCTTAGGACGCTCAGCTTGTTCCGCAGTTTTCTTTTCCGTCGGAGTCTCTTCCGCTTGCGAATGTTTAATTAACTGCGCTTTTGGTTTCTTGTCTTTGTCAGTTTCTTCCGCCATAAATCCTCTTTTTATTCCTCCTCTTCGTATTCAAAACTAAGGCCAATGCCGCAGCTTGGGCAAGTTGTCATGTCAACAGTTATCTTTGCCCCGCACTCAGGACATTCATATTCTTCCGCCTCAGCAGTTTCTTCGTCTGCTTCATCTTCCTGTTTTGCATCTTCTTCCTCATATTCATTTTCTTCTTCTACAATTTCCACATAATCATCAATAACTTTTCTAAGCGCGTCAAGTTCTGACGATGACAGCCCTTTTGCTTCCAGTTCTTCCTGACTCAAAGCGATGAAATCTTCGATTAAATCAATTCCGTTGTCAAGGAGAATCTGGGCGGCGCGGCCATCAACATTCGGCAGTTCGCTGATTCTTGTAATTTCCTTTTCGTATGATTCCGTATCTCCGAACAATTCGGAAACCGCTCTGCGCGATTCCGCTGCAATATCCATTTCCGCAAATTGAGATTCGGTTTTTACGTCGATGTTCCAGTCAACAAGCCTGTTCGCAAGGCGGACATTAAGCCCCTGTTTGCCGATGGCGAGCGACAACATGGAGTCGTTTACGACGGCAAGCGCCTGATGTTTTCCTTCGTCCAGTATTATCACGTCACGCACTTCGGCGGGGGAGAGGGCGTTTTTAATAAAGCGCCTGGGGTCGGGATCGTATTTAAGAATATCGATCTTTTCCCCTTCAAGTTCCTTTATTACCGCCTGAATACGCACGCCCTTAAGACCGACGCACGCGCCTACGGGATCAACGTCTTCGCGGTTTGAGTAAACGGCAAGTTTTGTGCGAAAACCCGGCTCGCGCACGATCTTGTGTATTACTACGGTCTTGTCGTAAATTTCAGGGACTTCAAGTTCAAAAATAGCCTGCACAAATTCGGTATGCGTTCTTGAAAGCACAATTTGAAGCCCGGACGAATCTTTTTTTACTTCAGCGATAAGGGCTTTTATCCTGTCATTCACATGGTATATTTCTCTGGGAGACTGGAATTTTTTGGGGAGGATGCCTTCCATTTTTCCGATGTCCACATAAATAGTGCCGTTACGCTCCCGCTGGTAATAACCAATTATTATTTCCTTTTCTTTGTCCTTGAACTCTGAATAAAGACTGTCCTTTTGAATATCCCTGATTGACTGATGAGCTTTTTGTTTCGCGCTTTGAACCGTGATGCGGTCAAATTGTTTCGGGTCTATTTCCACAAGTATTTCATCGCCGACTTCGGCATCCGGGTTTAATTCTCGCGCTTCTTCCAGATCAATTTCAGTTACAGGATCAAAAACGCCGTCCAATCAAAAATATCTTTCTTGGCGAAAATAGAGACTTCAAGATTATCTTCATCAAACTGAACAATCGCGTTGTCCGCGTTGCCAAAACGATGTTTATATGCGGCAATTAGCGTATCTTCAATGGTCCGCAGTATCAGATCTTCAGGAATACCGCGATCCTGATTTAACTGACGAATTGCCTGCGACATATCTGTTCCCAATTTATACCTCCTGTGAAGGATCAAGCCTTGCTTTGGCTATAATGTCAAAATCTATTCTGACGTCCCCTTCTTTTGTCTTTATGATAATTCGAAATTATTTCGCGGATTCCAAAATCCCCGCCGTCCAATCTGAAATATCCGCGCGGTAACACCGCACTCCCCTTCCCTTATAATTGGCAAATTCAGCGCCGTCTTTAATAAGCCTGTCTATCCCCGGAGACGACACTTCCAGATAGATATCCTGCCCTTCAAAGGCCAGTTCCAACCTCGGCATTATGGCGCGATGCGCTCTTGAACAGTCATCAGTGCCAATGCTTCCCCCGTTGTAAATTACAGCTCTGATCTGCGCGCTTCCCTTGTGCCGGGAAACTGCAAGTTCGATAAGGCTGAAACCAAGCCCGTTTAGAACAGCCTCAAGCGGCTGCCTTACGGCCGCTATTTCCCGGTTTTCCATGTCTTTGCCGGTATACTGCATACCCTTCCCTTGCAACCATAAAAAAAGGCCTCTGTACCAAGGGCCTTTTTTAAATGAAAACTAAACTGATATAAAACTATCTTTTTTTTAAAAAAATGTCAATATAAATTAGGAAAAATGTATTCCACTGGCAAGATTTGCGACCTCGTCAAATTCACTGTGAAGAAGACATTCGTCTATCTCGCTAAGCAGGTTTTTTATTTCCTTTGAGTGGTTTTTTTTCTTTAGTTCCGACAATGCTTTTTTTGCGGTTTTTTTATCATAAAAAGCGCACGCCTTCTGAATTGTATCCAGTTTTTCCCGTAAAAACGCCAAATCCATGTTCTCATTTAAGTCCTCTTCATCCGGACTGAGTTTTTCAATAACTTTATTTAAGTCTTCTATAAACGCGGGAATAGAAGATAAAATCAGATCGATATTTTTATCCCTTCCTATCTGTTCCAATTTTGACGCTTCACTGGAAAGTTCGCTTTCTCCCACATTTGCCAGGGCGCTTTTCATCGCGTGAAGATTAATTATAAACGCCGGAATATCTTCCATCCTGCGGCATTTATTTTCATAAATCGCGCTTAAAGCGTTTACCGCTTTTTTTGCGTCTCGTAAAAAATATTCAGCTAATTGCGAATCAACCGCAATATTGTGCTTCCCGCCGGCATACAGGTTGTTTTTTTGCCTGTTGGCCTCTTCAAGCACTTCTTGGGGCTGTTTGTCACGAATTAATCTGTTAAGCGTGTTGTTTAACTGGCGGACATCTATCGGTTTTGAAATAAAATCATCAAATCCGTTATTCAAAAAGATTTCCGCCTGTCCCGCAAGCGCGTTAGCGGTTAACGCGACAATAGGTTCTTTATATCCAAAACCGCGGATTATTTTTACCGCTTCAATGCCGTCCATCCTGGGCATCATGTGATCCATAAATATAATGTCATAAGACGCGCCTTCTCTTATTTTATCTACGGCTTCAAATCCGCTTAACGCCGTGTCTACATATATTCCGTAAGGCGCAATAAGGCCGCGCGCTACATAAATGTTCGTCTCCACGTCATCTACGACAAGGACGCGTCCATAGGGCATATATTCCTTTGTTATTTGAGTTTTCTTTATATTTGCCGTATTTACAAGATTTAACTTCATCAGATTTTCAGCCATCTCTTTGCCGATAACGTCGTCATTTGCCTTTTCCTGCGGCAGTCGCACGGTAAACGTGGATCCAAGACCCGGAGTGCTTTCAATATCTATGCTGCCTTTCATTAGTTGAATTAAATTCATCGTGATATTCATGCCAAGACCCGTGCCCTCCGTTTTACGGTTGGCCTCCATGTTAAATCTGCTGAATTTGTCTCCAAGTTTTTTAACCTGTTCAGCCGTCATCCCCTGTCCCGTATCATCAATGCGGAATACTATGATAACGGTTGAACTGTTTTCCTTAGGCTCGGCGGACAGTTCAAATTCTACCCGTCCCTCCTGCGTATATTTGAACGCGTTGGAAAGAAGGTTGTTTAGAATTTGTTTAATTCTAAGCTCATCCCCTTCCAGCATTGACGGCATGTTTTCGCTGACAATTAATTTAAATTCTATAGGTTTGGATTCACAGCGTAAAATATTAAGTTTTACGGTATCATGAATCAAACTTGCGACATCATATTGCGATGTAAAAAGTTCCAGTTTTCCGGCTTCAATTTTAGAAAGATCGAGTATGTCATTTATTATGCCAAGCAATAAATCGCCTGAATTGTAAATCCTTTCCAGCGCTTCCTGAGTGGCAAGCGGAAGCGTTTTTTCCTGAAGCTGAATTTCAGTAATGCCGAGAATCGCGTTCATAGGCGTGCGGATTTCATGGCTCATTTTCGCAAGGAAATCGCTCTTTGCCTTACTGCTCTCTTCCGCGATTTCCGCCCTGTGCATTTCCGCGATCATTTTCTTTATTTCTCTTAAATCCCTTATAAAGCCCGCGACGGCGTACTCGCCTCTGAACTTAACGCGAACCAATGAAACTTCCGTAGGTATTTGCTCTCCGTCAAGTTTTTGATGCATCCACTCAAAACGGCAATGACCTTCTTCAAACGCCTCGTCAAAGTGAATAATTAGCTGTTCTTTTGACATCTCTCCTGACGGCTGATATTCAGGATAAAGGTCATACATTCTATCTATAAATTCCTGTTTAACCTGCAATCCGAACAATCTTACAATTTCCTGGTTACATTCAATTATATTTAAATGCTTGTCTACCATAAAACTGCTAAGAGGCGTAGCGTCAAACAAAATCTGCGTACATTCGTCCGCTTCGCGCATTTTTGACATCATTGATTTAATTTCACGTAAATCGCGCGTATATCCGCAAACCATGGTTTCTTTTCTGTATTTCACCCTGACAAACGTAATTTCGCATGGTATCAATTCACCGTGAATCGTCCGGTGCAACCATTCAAGACGGCAATATCTTTCATCAAATGTTCTTCTTATATATTCCATCGCTTTATTGTATGACAAGCTTCCGTCAGGCTGGTATTCGGGGGACAGTTCAAAAAAATGCTCCAGATATTCCTTTTTACTTGATACTCCGAATAATTTTATGGCTTCTTTATTGCAATCTATAAGCTTAAAATTATTATCCCAAAAGTTAGCGCAAAGCGGAGTCGCGTCCAGCATTATTTTAGTGCGTTCTTCCGCCCTGTTTTTAGCGGAATACATGCTTAATAAAATCGCGCTTGAGATTCCGGCAAATATGACACCTAACGTTATTAATATGCCGCCTATATG
The DNA here is from genome assembly GCF_054786115.1 of Treponema sp. R80B11-R83G3. Lineage (NCBI taxonomy): Bacteria > Pseudomonadati > Spirochaetota > Spirochaetia > Treponematales > Treponemataceae > Treponema > Treponema sp. R80B11-R83G3. Next base: position 50,380 of record NZ_BDHF01000081.1, read on the forward strand.
TCTTAAGCTTTTATAATAATATTCAGCATACTCGATTATCGCCAAATACCAGCCATTTTTCAGTTTTCTGACAAAAAGGACGGATTTGTCCCCGTTGTAATCCGTAGCTTTTCTTTCTAAAATTACTTTCCCTTCTTCCACTTCTTTTTGTATGGCAGGTCCGTCATTCATTTGTCTTAAATTCTTGCCTATAAAAGCGGGATGGGGATGGGCAATCACGTTAAAATCACCGTCTAAAAGAATTCCATAACTGTTTTTGGTAACATGGGCGTTAGTAGCATAATCAGAAATCTCTTTTGTAATACTCGCCGGATTTGAGTCAGATTCGCCGATTCTGTCTTCGATAAAAGTTTGCGCGTTATCCAGTACATAATTAACGTCATTAAGCAAATGCTTACGCTCAATATCGCCCATAAAATTGTAGCTAAAGAAAACCATAAGGGCAAACGCCGCTACAACAACCAGAAACTGCATACGAGTTATAAAGACAAAAATTTTTCTTAACCACGAACGCATCAATTGTCCGCCCTTGCCATTTTTATGCGATCTTTAATTTCATAAAACAATTCTGTTATTTTCGGGTCAAAATGAGTGCCGGCATTTTTCATAATAATATTCACCGCTTCATCTTCCGAGAATGCCTTTTTATAAGGACGTTCTGAAACAAGCGCGTCATATACGTCCACAATCGCCATTATCCGCCCCTGCAGGGGAATTTCATTTCCTTTAAGCCCGCGCGGGTAACCCTTACCGTCCCACCTTTCATGATGGGTTCCAGCGAATAATTTTGCGTTATTTAAAAATTCGCCTTCGCCCGTGCGCGAAATAATTTCATCTATAATGCGCTCGCCTTCGCTGGTATGGCCTTTCATTATATCAAATTCATTGTCAGTAAGCTTACCCGGCTTGTTAATGATAGTATCCGTAATGGTTATCTTTCCCAGATCATGCATACGCGCCGACGCCATCATTTTATCAATATCCCAGTTTTGCGTTTCTTCGGCATATAATCCGCGCTCTTTCATTTCCTGTATTAAAATTTTGATATATACGGACGTGCGTTCAATATGGCCTCCCGTCCCCTTGTCACGAGTTTCAACCATATCCGCCAGAACCGACACAATGCTGTTTCTAATTTCACGCAACCGCTGCGTTCTTTCACGGATAATTCCATCGATATCAAGATGGGTTTTCATGCGGTTTAAAAGCACGGGGCCGGAAAAAGGCTTTGTTATAAAATCGACGGCGCCCAACTCAAACCCGTGCGCCTCCACTTCCGCGTTATTTCGTCCGGTCAGAAACATAACCGGAATATCCGACCATTTACTTTCGGATTTCAGGCGTTTTAGCGCCTCCATCCCGTCCATTTCCGGCATTTCTATATCAAGAAGAATTAAATCGGGAACGATTTTTTCAAGAAACGCGAACATTTTTATAGCGGATGGCATTGTCATTACACGGTAATGATCCTCCAATACCGCCTCCGCCATAGATAAATTAGTATCACTGTCATCAACGACAAATATTGTTTTCATTTGTTATTCCGCATCTCCTACCAATCAAGATTTAATGATGCCGATTGAGAGGCTCTTGTATAAATTTTAACGTTTTTACATAAAAACATCAACTATCATCGTAATTTAAATTAAGTAAACGCTGGAATATTTATAACCTGTTAGTATTTCTATCCGTTTAAAGATATTGGCAATTTGTTAAAAAGTATGCTAAAAATGATATATGCCAATAAAGATACCAAAAGAACTGCCGGCATACGAAGCCCTTTCCCGCGAGCATATTTTTTTAATGACGGAAGACCGCGCGGAATCTCAGGATATTAGGCCGTTAAAGGTCGGAATAATCAATTTAATGCCGACTACAATTGACACCGAAATTCAGCTTTTAAGGCTGTTAGGCAACAGCCCGTTGCAGGTTGACATAACTTTTCTTAACATGGGCAGCCATGAGTCAAAGAATGCCCCGCCCGGCCATTTGGAAAAATTTTACATAAGCGCCGAAGAAATTGTCTGCATGAAGGTGCGTTTTGACGGGCTTATAATCACGGGCGCGCCCGTGGAGACTCTGCCTTTCGAGGAAGTTGATTACTGGGACGAGCTTGTAAAGATAATTGAATATTCGCAGAAAAATGTTTTTTCCTGCCTGCATATCTGCTGGGGCGCTCAGGCCGGCCTTTACTGCAAATACGGCATTCCAAAGCATCCGCTGGAAAAAAAATTATTCGGTATTTTTCCCAATACCGTGAACGACCAGCAAAATTTGTTATTCCGCGGCTTCGACGATGAATTTCTGGCTCCCCAGTCAAGGCACACCGCAAGCGACCGTAACAAGATAGCGACAAATAATAGGCTGACAATTCAATCCGAGTCTCCGCAAACGGGCGTATTCATTGTAACCGCCCGCGGAGGCAGGGAAATTTATGTTACAGGCCACTTGGAATACGATCCTCTCACGCTTGACCGCGAATATAAACGCGATGTTTCAAAGGGGCTGCCGATTGAACTGCCAATAAATTATTATCCCGACGATGATCCGTCAAAAACCCCAGTTGTCCGCTGGCGCGCCCACGCCAATCTTTTTTTTGATAATTGGCTGAATTATGTGTATCAGGAAACTCCTTATAATTTGGATGAATTGAATTAGGACTATTCTCAAAAGACTCACACTAAGATCACAAATTGAAGCGGGACAAGCAGATGACCTCGGAGGTAATGTTTATAAAGTACGTGTAGCTCGGCCCGGAAAAGGGAAAACTGGCGGTTACCGGGTTATTGTGTACTTTAGAAATAAATTTCGTACTTTTTTTGTCTATGGTTTTGCAAAGTCCGATAGAGGCAACATTGACGAAAGAGAATTGAGGGCATTCAAGGTTGATGCCAAAGATCAGTTTGCCTTGACAGATGAGCAGATTAACGCTCGTTTGAAAAAAGGAACTCTGATTGAAGTTCTTTAGGAGGTCTGACATGAAATACAAAAGCGACATTTTGGAAGCAATACACGAAAATGCAACCGCTAATTTTGAAATCGGTGCAATTTCAGAGGCACAGATGCGGGAATATGATGAAATGTGCCTCGAGGAAGACTCCAAAACAATTCAAAGAACTGATAGTTCTGAGAAAATTGCGCATATTGATCGAGTCGCAGTATAAGTAAACCACTTAACAATAATGCCGCACAGCGTAGCACCAATAAATGCTGCTATTTACAATAAAAGCAAGCAGCCTTTAGGCTGCGACAGTGCGCAAAGAGCACAAAGGGAAGAAAGTGGTTGTCGTCCGAGGGCTAAGCGTGGGCTTCACGATAGGATTATGGACAAAAAACTGTTTGACTTTTCTTTGTTTGTGTGTTATATTTAAGATATAAATGGGATGGGGAACCCGTCCGGCGGTTGTCGAAAGGCAGCCGCTTTTTTTTAAGGAAGTACAATCAACCCGTCATTATAAATTTTTTCTTTTATTATCTCCCATGCCCTGTTTATTTGTTCCGGGCGAAGAACATGAATCCCAATAGGACGCGCAATCATATCAGCAAATTGTAATCCTAATCCTCCAGCGGATTTAATATGAATTTCTATGCCAAATTTTTCATGTGCCGTTTTTTTAAAATAATGGTAAAGCTGTTCATCCGCCTGCCGGTATCCGTCAATCGAATATGCTCGTGATTCAAATGTTATGGTTGTATAGTTAAAATCATTTTTACTTTTTAAAAATCCTCTATTTTCGTCAAACCATATTTAACGCCAAGTTCATAAAGATTATCAGTTAACAAATTTTGTTCGGCTTTTTTTTCTTTATTTATAGCTACTGCAACTATTTTATAATCAGTTTCCGCTATCATTGCCGATAAATCAGTTTGAAAAGAATGGCGTACTTCAGCATTTGTAAGAAAAGAAAATCTTTTTTCAGCTTTCCTTATTTCTCTTTCATGAAATATCGTACTTACATCTGGAAAATATTTTAATTTCAACCGCGAAAATCTTGGCAGTAAATGATCGCAATATTCGTCTTTGGAAATAATAACAAAAGCAAGAACAAACATAGGATAATCCTTAGGATATTTATTAAGATAATGATCCCCTGATTCATCGACAAAAACAAGGTAATTACTGCTTTTCATTGACATATCTTAAAAATTGTAGTTTTTATTTAATTATAAGTCAAATCCTTTAGCTCTTTAAAAACTAAAATCCTATTCCTTACGAGTGGGGATGGGGAAGTTTATTTCATAAGAAATTCACACTAAGAGCACAAAGACGCTAAATAAACGCACGGCATAGCAGCGTGGATCAATAATGCCGCACAGCGTAGCACCAATAAAAGCCGCTGTTTGTAATAAAAGCAAGCAGCCTTTAGGCTGCGACAGTGCGCAGCTCACAAAGGGGGGAAACCAATTAGCAATGAGAAATGAACAATTAGCAATGTTGTTGTTCGTTATCTGCGCGTGAAGCTCACGCATAGCCCCCGAACAAAAACCCCACTCCCCATTCCCCATTCCCAGTGTGAATTTTTTTCGAAAAATTTTTAAAAACAGTCAAGCAAAATGGCACTTTCACGCCATATATAGGCGAACCTTTTTTTAAGGTTCGGGAAAAAACTATCTATGGAGTTGTTTATGGAAAGAAATAATCAAAATCCTGCTCAGAACGAGTGGGGATTCTTCCCTTTTGAGGATGGGACGCATATCTTGGACATTCGGTATGACCAGGTGTTCAAAGCCGTATTTACCAGAGACACGTCAGCGTCAAGAGGCGCGTTATCGGACTTGATTTCCGCGCTTATCGGGCGAATTGTCGCGGTGGAAACTATCGTCGCCAATGAACCTGCAACAGGCTTTCTGGGGCAGAAGAAAATCAGATACGATATTTCCTGTATGAGCAAAAACGGGGAACCTATCGACGTAGAAATGTCATTCCACCCGATTGACGATGAGTTAAACCGGGTTGAGTATTTCGCGTCCAGACTGTTCGTAGGGCAGGAGATAGAGGGTATCGAAAAAACCTATTCCGATTTAAAGGAAACTTATCAAATCTCGATACTGGCGCAAAAACCATTCTTCCCTGATAAATACCTGACGCATAATTTTCAATTTTATGATCCGCAGACTAATGTGTCACTTGACGGCAAGATACGGATAATCACGCTGGAACTGGAAAAAGCCGATGCCTTCATTGGCAAGCCGGTGGAAGAAATGACGGACGCGGAACAATGGGCGGCTTATTTTCAGTATTTGACAGATGAGACAAAAAGAGAGAAAATAAAGGAGATAATAGACCACGAGGAGGGAATAGCAATGGCAACGAACACACTGCGACAAGTTTCAGCGGAATATGAAGCTTATGCGCTTCAAACCAGCCTTATGAAAGGCGAACTCGATTGGCGGAGCGGAATGAAAGATGCTGAACGCAGAGGGCATAAGGAAGGTCATAGGGAAGGGCATAGGGAAGGCCGTAACGAAGCCTGTCTTGACATTGCCCAAAAGATGAAAACAATGGGCTTTTTAACGGAACAGATACAAGCTGTTACCGGCCTCCCCATTGAAGCCATTACCCAAGGACTAAAATAAAGGAGATAATAAACCACGAGGAGGGAATAGCGATGGCTACTGACACACTACGTAAAGTTTCAGCGGAATATGAAGCGTACGCGCTTCAAACCAGCCTTATGAAAGGCGAACTCGACTGGCGAAGCGGAATGAAAGATGCAAAGAAGGAAGCAAATCTCGAAAGTGCTAGAAAAATGAAGGCTGATAATATGCCCGCATCTCAGATTAGTAAGTATACAGGGCTATCCATAGAAGCCATCGCTCAATTGTGATAACGCTAATCTGCGACAATATACGCTATTTCAAAAAATTATCCTTTGCGCGGTAATCTTATGCTATCCTATGGCACTAACACAGGCGTCGCGCCGTTAGTTAATCTTATAACATTACTGCCCAATCCGACTATTGCCGCTTGCGTGTTCAGCAAGGTTCCGTTGTATCTGTTATTCGCCTTGAATTGAAAAGTACCAGCGACTCTATTATCATTAAGCCAGATAAGAGGCTGCTGACCGTTATTATTGTTGATGGTAACGCCATCCATTAAAAGATAATCAATATGATTGCCGTCGGTTGTCTGTACGCTACTTAATGCCAATAAACCTGCCGAACCAGAATTAAAGTTAAACGTACAGTTCCGCAAATTTATATTAATTTTTGAGCTTACTGTGCCTACCACTCCGGAAACTCCTCCTGAAGGAGCATACGATGGATACTTATACCAACTGTTAAAAATGTAATTTTGCCCTGACGGCATATCGCCTTTTAAATTATTAAAAGTACAGTTTTCAAAGTTTCCTTCTCCGGCTCCAAACAAAGATTTAACATAACCACGACTGCTCACTGCCAGAGCGGGAAGGGCGGCATTATGAGTAAATTCGCAATTGCTGATTATTGTAAAATCTTCTGCAGCAAGAAATAAACTGTTATCATTTAAATTGTAACCATCATCTCCCCCGATGCAGTTAATAAAACGTGAATTGGTTATTGTGCAGTCGCCAGTCCCTATTTTAGAACCAGTACTAATAATTTTTCCGTACCTATTATTAGGCAGACATAACTCCATAAATATATTATCAATGGTCAATGTTGCGTAACCCGAAAAGGACAATCCATAACTACAGTTTTTTATAGTAGTCCCGGAAATTTCTATATTATTCCCTGTAGTTATACTTCTATATATTGTACTTGTACGAATTCCACTTCCTCTATTTTTTATAATCGAATTGGAAATTTTAATCGTACCGCGTGATTCAATTGATATCCCATATCTGTCAATAAATAATTCACTGTCAATGATAACATTGTCTATAGTAACACCTCCGTCGTTTGTATATAAATAAACACCCCCTGATGTGCCGAGGAAATTCGTATCGGACACGGTTATTGGTACGGCTCCCGATGCGACACAGACCACGTCGCTGGAAGCGAAATTGCTGTCGGTAACGGAAAAACTGCCACTTGTCATGGAATCGGAACACACGCCTTCGCCGCCTATGTTTGTTGCGGTAATACCAGAAAATTTCCTAACGCCGCTTCCCCAGCTATAAATGCCGTCACCCGAAATATTCTGTAACTCTAAACCTGAGACTGTCAGATTTCCTGAAGCAATATAGTATATTCCGCTTGAGTATCCTGCGATATTTGGATCCATACCACTATCTGTTATATTTCTTATATTAGAATTTACGATAGAAAGACTACCAGTGTTTCGATATATGCCTACGCCATCACAAGTAGGGACGGTAAACGACACCTCATGACCATGATAGATATTTTCTTCACCCCAATTAAGCATAACATTATCAATCGTGGTATCGGCAATAGACACATCTCCCGAACAAATAATGTACATCCCGCCGCCGTATGAAACGGCTTTGCATACTGTGATTGTTACATTAGAAAAAGTCGCGCTTCCCGCACCTGAGATGCTGATGCCCCCGCCGTATCCAGATGTAACGCAATTTTTAATAGTAGAGTTTGAAATCCTCATCGTGTTATCGGAAGAAGCTTCTATCCCCCTGCCATTGGGTACGCCGTCAATGATAACCTTGTCTATTGTAACCGATCCACCTCCTGCGACCGCACACAGGCCGTTGGAACCTTTCGCGTTGCGGATTTCCGTATCGGTTACCGTTATAGGTACGGCTCCCGATGCGTTACAGTACACGCCGCAGGAAGTGAATTTGCTGTCGGTAACGGAAAAACTGCCGGTTCCAATGGAAGTGGAATACACGCCATATTCGCCGCCTATGTTTGTTACGGCGGTAATACCGGAAAATTTCCTAACGCCGTTTCCCGAACTGTAAATACCGTAGCCCGGAATATTCTGTAACTCCAAACCTGAGACTTCCAGATTAGCTGAAGCGGAATGGTAAATTCCTGAACACCCTGCGCCGTTTCCCATTATGTTTTTTAAGACGGAATTTACCACCGAAAGGCTGCCGCCACTGCGGTAGATGCCTCCGCCTGAAACGCCGGACGCTGTAATCGTGACGGAATCAATCGTGGTATTTGAAACAGACACATTCCCCGAACAGACAAGGTTTATCCCGCCGCCTTGCGAATCGGCTTTACAGGCGGTAATCGTAGTAGAAGAAATATTTGCGCTCCCCGAACCTGAGATACTTATACCGCCGCCGTTTCCTGTGGTAACGCAATTTTTGACAGTCGAGTTGGAAATACGGACGGTATTACTGGAAGCGGCATATATCCCCCTGCCGTTGGGTACGCCGTCTATGTTCACCCAGTCTATAGTAACCGACCCGCTTCCTGTATTCGCATACAGACCGGAGGAACCTTTTACGTTGCGGATATCCGTATCGGACACATTTATTGGTACGGAGGCTCCAGACGCGGAACAGTACACGCTGCAGGAAATGAAATTACTGTCGGTAACGGAAAAATTGCCGCTTGTCATGGAACCGGAATACACGCCGTATTCGCCGCCTATGTTTGTTACGGCGGTAATACCGGAAAATTTCCTAACGCCGTTTCCCGCGCTGTAAATACCGTAGCCTGGAATATTCTGCAACTCTAGACCTGAGACTTCCAGATTAGCTGAAGCGGAATAATAAATACCCGAGCACCCTGTGCCGCTTCCCGTTATGTTTTTTATGACTGAATTTTCCACAGATAGACTGCCGCCAGTACGGTAGATTCCTCCGCCGGAAGTGCCTGAGGCGGTAATAGTGGCTGAATCAATCGTTGTTTTGGAAACTGACACATTCCCCGAACAGGCAAGGAACATCCCGCCGCCCTGCGCGGAGGCTTTGCAGGCAGTGATTGTCACGTTGGAAATACCCGCGCTACCGGCGCCTTCAATGCTTATGCCGCCGCCGCTTCCGTTGGTAACGCAATTTTTTATAACGGTATTTGTAATATCCGTCCTTCCGCTTCTGTTTATGGTTATGCCCCTGCCGTTAGGCACGCCGTCAACGGTAAGCGAGTCTATAACGGCACTGTTTGCGGAAACGCTTAAGGCGGATGCCCCTTTCGCGTTTGTGATTTTGGTATTATAAACGGATACCGTGCCGGAACTGTCCTCAACTGATATGGCGCCGGTATTGTCAAACGTACTGTTGCCGGTTATGGTAAAGGGGCCGGAAGAAGCCACGCTGTCCACCGCGTAACCGTTTATGTTTTGCGCGGCAACGCCGGAAAAATATTTTACGCCGTCCGCCCCTATCAGGCTGATTCCCGCGCCGGAAATGTCCCCCATTACAAGCCCGCTTACGCTGACGTATCCGGTAGTATTCTGCGCTCGCAAACACTGTCCCACGCGGTTTGCCGTTAGCGTTTCCAGCGTCTTGTTCCCGTTTCCGCTTAGGTAGAATACGATGCCGGAACAATCGGCGGCGTTCACCCGTTTTATCTCGGTTTCTCCAGAGCAATCAAGCCTGATGGCGCCGGTAATACCGCCGGTATTACCGCCGGTACAGGAGGAAACTTCAACGTCATAAATCTTCGCGCCTTTCCCCTGGACATACACCGCGCCGTTGTCGCAAGTTGAAAACGAACAGCGGGAAATAACCGCGCCGCCGCCACGGACATATATCGCCCCTCCCGCGCCGGACGCTTGCGTATTATTAATTTCACAGTCAGTCACTTCAATTTCAGACGCAGAGTCAAGCGGCGCATAAACGCATGGGCCTTCCTGCCCTCTTACCTCGCTCATGCGAAGATTTTCAAAGGACAAATCGCCGCCAATCTCGGAAGGCGAGTAAAACAAACGCTTTGAATATATGCCAGCGCCAAGACCGCCTGAAATAACCGTCTCGTTAGCGGCAAGGTTACGCTGGCTTTTGGCTGTTTCATATCCGGCAAACCCGCCTATGTAGGCGGTATTGGGGGCAAGCGGGAAATAATCATCAACTCCCCCCGCCGTGTAGGTTCCGCTGGCAATCCATATCTCCACCGGCACGTCAGCGGGAAACTCCGCAGCCGCCTCGCACGCCGTTTGCAGATAACGGAACGCGTTCTCCCAGCTTGTGCCGTCTCCCGCCCCTATCGCGTTCTGGTTCACGAACATCGTCGATGTCAGCTCACGCACGTCAACCGTATAGTCTCTGCGGTTAAGGCCGTTAGCTGATGTTACCGTGTACGTTACCTGCCCGCCGAAAGACTGTCCCGACACGCCCGAAACCTGCGCCGCCCCGCCTACGCTCACCTGTCCCGCCGCAGTAAAACGCGGGTACATCGTCCGCGCCTTAACCCCGGAACCTATTGGGGCGTATACGGTTATCTTGCCCGCACTCTGATCTATCCGCGCCGTCAGTTCGTCACGCAGTCCGGGGTTTTCATCCGGGTGGAAACTGAAGCTTGAAATAACAGCGTGGGACGACGAGTCCTGAACCATAGTCGTATATACCCAATAATCCCGCTTGAGCAGTGAGTTCACGGGGTGGACAACCGTGTATTTAACCGGACGGTTAAAATCCTGCGGGCTTGCGGCGGAAATCTGCACGCTCCCCATTATCTGTACCATGCCTTCGGCGGTAAATTCAGGAGTAAGCAGTTCCGGCGCGAAAGTGCCGCCGTAATACGCGTTTATAATGACAAATCCCGTATCATCCCGTATTTCCGCGTCACTGTCCCGCACAAGGCCGGAATTCAGACTTTGGGAAAAACGGAAAGACGTAATGCGGGGTGCCGCGTCCGTCAGGCTGACAAAAGTGACCTTTACCGTATAAGTGCGCACGTACTGGCCGTTACGTGAAGTTACACGGTAACTGACGGGAGAGGAAAAATTCTGGCTTGACGCTCCGGTTGTCTGTATCGCGCCCGAGACTGTCAGCGTGCCGGGACTTACAAACCTCGGTATCAGATTTGAAGGCGGCGAGTCCGAATAAAACACCTGCACGGTTATCGTCCCCGTGTTGTCAGTATTTATAATGGAGGCGACGGCGTTAGCCGCAATGCCGGGATTGTCCTGTTTGACAAAGCGGAAGTCCGTAATGCTGCGCACCGTGTCGGGGTCTTCTTCAAACGTGATGGTCAGGGTATAGTCCTTTGATTTGCCGTTGCGCCACACGGTGAGCGTTTTGCTCTGTGAGCCGAAGCTTCTTTCAAATTGAATGACGCTTGTTTCATCGCCTGAATGCACGTCCGCGCCGTCAACTTCCAAACGCTCGCCTAGGATTTCAAAGGCGGGAGAAAGGGCGAAGCTTAAATATGACATCTCCATCGGATAATACGCCCTCGCGCTGATCGTCCCGACGCTTTCATTAATTCGGCATACCGCGTCAATTACAAGTTCTGGATTGTCGTATTTGGCGAAGCGCAGGCCTTCCAAAAGCGGCCCGTCCGTTCCCGCGTCTTCCTCAAATGTCACGTTAAGAGCATAGCTTGCGGCGTTGCTGTCCCGCCACAAAGTCAGCGTTTTTGTTTGTTTTCCCGGTACTGCGTCAAATTGAATCACGCTTTCATCGGAGGTGATTTCATCGCCGTTAAGTTCGGCGCGGTCCCCTAAAATGACAAAAGTGGGAATTAGAGCGAAGCTGAAATCGGAATCCGCCTTATACTTTACCGTGGAGTTTACGGTACGGCTATCCTCGAAAATCCAGCAGAACGCGTCTGACGGCAGTTCGGGATTTTTATCCTTCGAGAAACGAATGCCCAAAAGCTTGGGCCATTCGGCGCCGCCGCCGGGATTGTTTCCGTTTTCCGGCGTGATGAATACCGTATAACGGCGTATCTTGCCCTGCGCGGAAATAACGTACCAGTCCACGGGAGCGGAGAAATCAATGGCCATGTTTAAAGCGGGGATGTTAAAATCTTTGTTGTTTTTGATCAGGTCTGTAATATAGGAGCCGTGATCATCAGTGGCATACATTCCCAAGGCGATGTCTAAAACATCCGCGCTGGGAAACGCCGCTTGCAGGTAGTTAAACGTAACGGGCAGAGTCTTCGCCTTAGGCGATACTGTAACTTCCGGCAGAAGACTGCGGACGTTTATCCCTTCCTTCACCGTTACCATAACCGCGTCATCGCTGATCATCGCCGCCCTCACCTGCCCGGGCACCTTAAACGAAATGATCCTGTCCCCGCTTGGGGGAATCAAATTGTGATAATAATTGTCGCACCCCGCAAGGGCGGACAGCAGTATCGCGCTTATCATCGCGATTAGTTTCATTGCCTTTTTTTTACAGTTCATTTTTTATTCCTTTTTACCGTTATTATTTTTTCGCGTCTATAATCAATTCCACGCAGTCGTAAAATTTTACGTTTTCATTTCCCGCTTCGGGGGCGTTACGCGAACCCCACGGGTCTATCTTTATCCTTCCCTCTTCAACGCCGCAGCGCGTGACAAGGTACTCCCTGCAAAATTCGGCGCGTTTCACGGACAGCTCCAGCCGCTGCTGTTTGTCATGTCTGACGGCGTAGGATCGCAGCAGCAGTTTTTTACCCGGGTTCGCCTTAGCGTATTCGCCAAATTCGTCTAACGCTTTAAGGCTTTCCTCCCGCGCCGTCACGCCTTCAGGCTCAAAGAACACCGTGCCGAAAACAACGACTTTTTTACGCTCTCTGCTGATTCCGTCAAACAGCCGGAAAAGTGGCGCGGGCTTGAAGGACAATCCCGCCTCGACAAGCGGCAGGGGGATAAACCCGTCCGTCTCAATAATCGCGTCAACTCCGCCTCCGGCATAAATTTTCAGCCAATTGCCCGGTATTGCCCACGTCAGGTACAACCTCGCCCCCGCAAAAAGGTTGCGCTCGTTATCTTCTTGGGATTTATTCATAAGCATGTCAATGGCGGTGGGGTAACGGATTATTCTAGAAAAGAAACAGCCGGCGTGAAAATCCGCCTGCGCCCCAAAGCCAAAATAAATTGGCAGTTCATAACCAAGTTTGAGCGCAAGCGGGATAATTGAAATATCTAAGACAAGGGGATTGGTTCCGTCAAGGCTTGAATAGCCCGATTCCAGCGCGAATCGGAAATGCCGGAAATCATAACCAAACGCGGCTCGGAAACCCGGCTTAGGGCTTACGAGTTCGGAAAGAAATTCCGGCGCGAAATACCGGTTAAATGAGCCTTCGATAAAAAAACCGTCATACCATGGTTGTTCATCTGAAAAACAGGGAGTTGCTAAAATAAGAATTATGGTAAAAAGTACCGTCCGCGCTGTTGGAAGTGAAGGATATAATGAGTACCCCCCCCCCCCCCCACGAGTTCATTCCCTAATGTACACTCACAGCGTATTTTTGTAAACATGATGTTTTGTATCATATTATGTATTTTATTCTATTTTTTACGTCTTTGTCAAGGGAAATTTTACGAAAAATTCACAAAAAGAACGAAGAGGGAGTGGGGAGTAGGGAGTGGGGTTTATGTCCGTAATCCTATCGTAAAGTCCACGCTTAGCCTTAGGACAAAAACCCATACTCCCCAATCCCCACTCCCTACTCCCCAATCTTTCTGATATAATACCCATAAAGGAGTAAATATGATTTACAGAACTTACGGCAAAACTGGCGAAAAAGTTTCCCTCTTAGGCTTCGGCGGAATGAGATTTAAAAACGTAGACGACCACGAAGAGTGCGTCCGCCTTATGGTCGCAGCCGCGGAAGGCGGGATTAATTACTTCGACACCGCGCCCGGTTATTTTGAGACAAGGAGCGAAACCGTCTTTGGCAAGGGTTTCGCAGAAATGCGAAAACGGGGACTGCCCTACCTCAGCGCCACAAAAACTTTTGAAAGCACCGAGAGCGGGATTCGCAGGGAAATTGACAATCAGCTAAAACGCATGAATATTGATTTTATCGACTTCTATCATATATGGTGCATATTGAGTTTGGAAAATTGGGAAAAAAGGAAAAAAAATGGCATCTTAAAAACTTTCATGAAACTTAAAGAAGAGAAGCTCATCCGGCACATTTGCATTTCAAGCCACCTTATCAAAGATGAGATAAAAGAATTATTGATGGAAGGAGTTTTTGAAGGCGTGCTGTTCGGGTACTCCGCGTATAATTTCAGCGCGAGACGGGAGGCGTTTGACGCCATTAAAAAGAAAAAACTTGGCGCCGTTATTATGAACCCGCTTGGCGGCGGCGTTATACCTCAGCATCCCGAACTTTTTAAATTTATTTGCAGAAAGGGCGAAAGCGTTGTCACAGCCGCGCTTCGAGTCCTTTGGGATCATCCTGAAATAACAAATACCCTTGTCGGCTTTGATACAATCGAACATTTGCGCGAGGCGCTTGATGCGATGGAAGGCTACAAGCCGCGTACAAAAGCTGAACTTGAAGAAACAATCGCAAAAGCGCAAACCTCGTTTGAAGGCATCTGTACGGGATGCGCGTATTGCGACAACTGCCCCGAGGGGATTCCGATTCCACGTTACATGGACGCGTACAATCAAAAATTGCTCGATAAAAACAACAAAGACCCGATGGGAGACAGGTTAAAATGGCACTGGGAACTTGATAGGGCGGGCGCGGCAAAATGCACGGCTTGCGGGTTATGCGAACAGACTTGCACTCAGCACCTTAACATAATCGAAAGGTTAAAGGAAATCGCCGGATAAAATATTTAACAGGCGCTTTTCATCGTCCATCGCGCACAGGGACCTGATACGCGAAATACTCTGCAAAAAACTGTAAGTCGCGCGGTTTAAACTGTTTCTGGCTGAAATAAAAAGCGATGTCGCGTCATTTAAATCCGCTACAGAGCTTTGAGAAAGACGGTAGCGTTCCATCACATAATTAAAATGCGATTCCGTGTATTCAAGGGAACGGCGCGAAGAAAGAACGGAACCCGCCTGCGTAAAAACGTTTGAAAGCGATGTTAAAAGGTCCTGCTCTAAAGAGATTTGCGTATTTGTATAATTAATCGCTTCGGTATCGCGGGCTATTTTGCTCTTTTCAAGACGGTTTTCAAGCACCCAAAAATCCACCGGTATCTTCCCATTAATTGAAATTCCTCCATTAGATGAATTATTAAAACCGCTTACAGGCGAATAGCCAAACTCAGAGGAAAAAATTGTCGCGCTTATTGTCGGCGCGTAATCTCTTTTGGAAAGCGTGTAGTTCATTTCCGCCCTTTTATTGCCAAGAGCCGCTTTCGCAAGCGAAGGATTATCGCAAGCCATTATATTCCAAAAATACGCGTATAACTCATCGGCTTTTTCATCCGTAATTTCCGCAAGGCTCGAAAGAATATTTTCATACATGGTAAAATCAATCGGAGCAAGTTGCGCCGTTTGCAGACCGGTTATTGTTTTAAATTTTGCCATATTCAGGACAAGAGTACGCCGCGCCTGATTGCGGGAATTTTCCCGCATCTCTTTATCCGCAAGCGCTTTTAAGTAATCGCCGCGGTTTATCATTCCGCTTTGTTGGCGCACTTCCGCTATCGAAAGAGCCATGACCGCAGTCTGCAAAGACGCTTCTTCGGCTTCCAAGGCGGAGGCCGCTTCCAACACGGCGTAATAAGCGTTATCCGCAGAATCTAGCGTATTAAAGTACTCAGCCTGCGCGTCTTTTCTTACGCTCTCTGTCGCGATGCCGCTTATCGCTTTATTAATAAAACTTTTACCGCCCTGAAAAATAATCTGCGTAATTGAAAAAGACACTCCCGAAGTAAAAGCGTCTATCGGATTGATAAATTCCCAATTTTTTAAATAACCCATAGTCGCCCTGTAATCCGCCGAGACCTGAGGCAGCATGGAGTACAGTTGATTTTTTTCATCGAGTACGCTGCTCCGTATCGCGGACTCATACTTCGCAAGAGAAGTTGAGTTTGCAAGGGCTAATGTTCGCGCTTGCTCAAGGTTTACAGTTTGCGAAAACGCGTATTTATTCACCAATAAAAACAAAAGTACAACCGCTATTTTTTTCATTATTCGTACCTCAAAGCGTCTATCGGATACAACCGCGCGGCTTTCAACGCCGGGTAATATCCAAAAATGATGCCGACAAACGCGGCAAAAAGAACTGCGATCATTACAACAAATGGATTAATAACCGTATAAGCGCCCCTCATTGCCAGTATTCGGCACGCGAGAATGGACAAACCAATGCCGAGAATCCCCCCCATAAGGCTCAGTATTACCGACTCGGTAAGAAACTGGAGCAGAATATCCTTTTTGCGTCCGCCCACCGCCATTCTAATGCCTATTTCGCGGGTGCGTTCTGTAACGGAGACCAGCATAATGTTCATGATGCCGATGCCGCCAACTAAGAGCGATATGCCGGCAATGGCGGCTAACAACGTGGTTAAAGTTTTTGACGCGGCGGACGCCATGTCAATTATATCAGCCCAACTCATTATCTCAAAATCAGAAGCGGCTCCTTCCTGGATTCTTCGCGATTCACGCAGAATATACTCCGTTTCTTTTTTCGCCGCGTCCATATACTCTTTGCTAACAACGCTCATAACTATCTGATTTATGTTGCGTGAATTTGCAAGGCGCGTCATAGCGGTATCCAACGGTACCATTATAATATCATCCTGATCATTGCCGCCAAGACCCGCCCCTTTGCTTTCCAATATTCCTACAACTAAAAAATAATTCGTTCCTATCCGTATCTGCTCTCCCAGCGCGGAATTCGCGTCTCCAAACAAATTCTTTGCCGTAGTGCCGCCTAAAACCGCCACCTTGTTCCGCAGCCGCATATCTTCATCGTCAAAGAAAAATCCCCTCTCAATAATCCAGTTCCGCGCGGAAATAAAATCCGGTTCCACACCCTGAATGGAAACCTGCGCATTCCCAAGACTCCCGGTAACATTCGCGTTGCTTTGAACAACGCCGGAAACTGCGGCTGCGAAACTGGATTCATCGCGCAGTTTTTGAATGTCATTCTTAGTAAAGGCGCTAACGCGCATCATTACCTGTTGTCCCGATCTGCTTGCCTGACGGCGCGGCATTATTTGAAGTAAATTGGTTCCCATCGCGGTAATACGCTCTTCAATCTCCCTCTGAGAGCCTTCGCCGAGAGCGACCATAGTAATGACGGAACCTACGCCGATGATTACTCCAAGCGACGTTAGGAGACTTCTCATGCGGTTACGGAGAATGGAGCGGACGCAGGTTTGCAGGAGTTGTAAAATATTCACGTTACGCGCCTTCCTTTTCCAATTTGTCATGTTCCCTGTTCCATGAAGCCATGTCTTCAAGCGCGTTGCGCCTTTTTGTTACGGGTTTATCGCTGACCAACTGCCCGTCGCGCAGGGTGATTACCCTCTTTGTGTAAACGGCAAGCTCAGGCTCGTGCGTTACCATGATGATCGTCTTGCCCATGTCGTTTAACTGCTGAAAAAGCCCCATGATTTCCATTGTCATGCCGGTATCTAAATTACCGGTCGGCTCGTCGGCAAGAATAAAAGCCGGATCATTTACAATAGCCCTTGCTATCGCCACTCTCTGCTGCTGCCCGCCCGACAACTGGGACGGGAAATGATCCATACGCTGCGCCAAACCTACTTCGCTAAGGGAGGCAATTGCTTTTTCTTTGCGGACGGACGCGTCATTTTTAAAAAGACGGCGTTTTTCGCCTTTTTCCCGCTGGCGGTAAAAAAGAGGCAGTTCCACGTTTTCAAGAGCCGTAGTACGCGCCAATAAATTAAAGGATTGAAACACAAAACCGATTTTACGGTTTCTGATATATGCGAATGTATCGGAATCAGAGGTGGAAGTTTCAATTCCGTCAAGGGTATAGGTTCCGCCCGAAGGCTTGTCAAGACAGCCAAGAATATTCATTAAAGTTGATTTACCCGAACCAGACGGCCCCATTACTGAAACAAATTCCCCTTCTTCGGCTGAAAAATCCACGCCGCGAAGGGCGCGGACAACTATCACGTTTGAATCGTCTTTGGACTTACCCTGCTTTCCGCCCATCCGATATTCGCGTTTGATCCCGCGCATTTCAATGACAGACACTAAATTTTCTCCCTTAAAATTATCTGCCTGCCCTCAAAATTATCGGGTACGATTATTTCAGTTGAAGTGCCGTCGCTAATGCCCGTGCGCACCTGTATCACGTCAAGTTTGCCGCCATCGCCGACAAACCAAAGGTTACGCCAAACTACAACCTGCGCATTACGCCGCTGTCCCCCCTGATTACCTTGATTGCCTGGCTGTCTGCCTCCCCCGCCCATTCTAGGTCCCGGCTGTGACCCCATCATTATCTGCGAGATTCCCTGGTTGTTTTGGTTTTGCTTTTGTGAAGACTCAGCTTTCTGTTTTTCCCTTTCCTCAAGGGCGGCTTGCTTCTGTTCTTCCGTCATATTTTCAAGACTTGCGTTAAACAGTAAATCGGAAATTTGTTCCGCGCTAATGCTTGTCGGCTGATAACGCAGGGCGGCATTGGGAACAAGGAGGGCGTTTTCGCTTCTATCCACGATAAAGTCCACGGCGCACGTCATACCCGGCAAAAGTGAGCCGCCCCGGTTTTCCACGTTGATAATAACCGTATATGAAACCACGCTATTCGACACGACGGGAACCATCCTCAGCGTTTCCACAACGCCTGAAAATCTTCGCCCGGGAAGGCTTTCAAGCGTAAAGCGCACTTCCTGCCCCTTAAATATTGAGGCTATGTCAAGCTCCCCTATCATCGCCTCTATCTGCATTTCGCGCAGATTTTCGGCAATTGTAAAAATACTGCCTGAATTGTTGTTCGCCGAATCGACTACCGTATCGCCCACGTTAATATTTTTATCAAGCACAATGCCGTCAATGGGGGACGTAATAAACGCGTATTGATTTATCTCAGTTTCTATAACCCTTAAATTCGCCTCGGCGACGGCAAGATCCGCCCTTTGATTGTCAAGGGAAGTCTTTGACGTTTTTAACTCGTATTCGGAAATCAGTTCCCTTTTTGCCAAAGCTTCCTGATTACGGTAATTGATCAACTGCAATTCATAATTAGCGCGCGCTTTTTGAACAGCCGCCTGCTGCTGATCCCTTTGAAGACGGAGCATATCGGTATTAAGTTGCGCGAGAACATCCCCTTTTTTAACAGTGTCATTATAATCAACATTGACCGCTTCCACTTTGCCGCTCATGCGCGGGAGAATCTTTACTGCGGCGACGGGGTTAATTGTCCCGCTGGATGACACAGTACGCTCCAGATTTCCGCGCCTAATTTCAGTAAATTCATAGACGGCTGTTTTCGATTTTTTACCGGAACAGGAAATGCAAATAAACGGCAAAATTAACAAAAAGATCGCTTGTTTTTTATTTTTTTTCATTAATTTAAAAATCCTTTATACTTATATAGAACAAATAAACTTTAAAAAGGTTAATCATATTGAAACTATACTAAATTAATAGTATTTTTTCTATATATTGATAAAGTGAGGTAAATATGAGGGGACAAATAACGATCAGAAAAGCGGCTGTGTTTCTTGCAGCCTTGTTCTTGCTTTCAGCGGGACTTTATGCCGATCCCGCACGCTCTCCCGGCGGAGCCGACGCGGTTCCTGATCTTTTTAGCGCGGCTGTTTCCGCCAACGGTTTTACCACTACTCAAGGCGGGGCGCCCGTAAGCGCCTTTAATCCTGCCCAGAGCGGGGATGCCGACAGAATGGTTTTTGACGCAAGCTATTTGGCAATTCCGAAACTGTTGCCGGGCGAAGAACCAAATGACAGCGGGTATATGCAGTCAATTTCCGTAGGCGCGTTATTCCCGACAAAAGCCGGGGTCTTCGGCGGTTCCATAAGATACATAGGCGGTTTTAAGGAAGATCAATTTTTATATTTCCCCATAAACCCGACTTTTGGAGGCAACCTGTTCGCCGCAAAAGAATTATATCCGGGAATGTCTCTTGGGCTTGGATTAAACTTCGGCGCTGGCGTGGCAGGGACAATCTCAGGAGATCTTGGGTTTAGATACAATACGGGTAACCTTAGCTTTTTGAAAAATTTCACGGTAGGCGTAGTCCTGCGAGGCCTTGGATTAAGTTATTTTCCAACATGGCTTACCGCCATCGGCGGCGTTTCATTCGACCTTATCCACATAGAAGGAAAAAATAATAAAGAGGATCCCTTTGTTTTAGGCTTTGCCACCGATATCGCCTTCCCATCTCTTTTCTATCCTCTTCCTTCATATATTAACGTAATTTGGAAAGCCGGAATAAAAATGACAATAGCGGAATTAATCACCCTCAACGTGTCATGGCCTGGAGGCAGCGGGCTTAACGTGCAGGAATTAGCGGATGAAATTGTGTCATTCCCGGCGATTCCTTCAATCGGACTTTGCGTAAATATAAGGCTGCCTTCCACAGGAGATTGGATTGTCGGCGGACGGCTTCCTTCTGACGGAGACCTGTTAATAAGCACGGCCTTTAAACCGTTATACGAAGGCGTTACTGCGGTTGGCGGCGGAGTAAGCTGGTTTGCCGGAGTTGCGGACAAAAAACCGCCTGTAATAAATATAAAATATCCTGAAACCGCATATTTTTCACCTAACCACGACGGTAAAGCCGATTTACTTGAAATTCCTTTAAGAATAACGGATCAAAGTTATGTGGCGTCATGGTCAGTGGAAATAAAGGACGAAGAGGGCAATGTCGTCCGCGTTATTGAAAACAAGGAACAGCGTTTTGAACGTTTCAACATGAAGGAATTTTTTAAACGGTTATTCACGTCTAAAAAGCAAATTGACATTCCGCCGGCGATTATCTGGGACGGAATTCGCAGTACGGGAGAAGCGCCCGTAGACGGCAAGTATACTTTTACAATTACCGCCACTGACAATTTGGGCAACAAGGCGGTTACTCCCGTTTACGAAGCCGTAATTAAAAACAAGCTTCCCGTAATAACGATAAACCCGATTCCAGACGCGCAAAGAATTTTTGATCCAAAGGATTCCTCAGGCGGCGCTCAGAGCGGAAACAGAACTGTTACAATTACTCCTAAAGGTTCGGCGGAAGACGCGTGGGAAAGCGCGATTTACAATCCCACAGGACAGAAAATTAGGGCGTTTGAAACTCAAAGCGGAGAGCCAAAACCCGTAGTTTGGGACGGTAAAACCGATTCCGGCCAAATCGCGCCTGACGGAGTGTATATTTTCCGCATCGGCACGACTGACAAGGCGCAAAATTCCGCAAGCGCGGAATTGACAAATATCATTCTTGATTCAAGAGAAGCGGAAGCGTTTTTAACAACTTCCGTTTCAGCGATAGCGCCTACGAAAAATCAAACCGCCAACATGGTCAACTTTACCAACCGCCTTTCGATAAACGACGGCGTTAACAACTGGAAACTGGAATTAAAAGACGAGACGGGAACCGTGCGGCGCGCGTTCTCAGGTAGCTCTCCTGTTCCCGCAGTTCAGGGCTGGAACGGCCTTGATGAGCAGGGGCAAATACGCGAAGGTTTTTACACGGCGGAGCTTACGGTAAATTATACAAGTGGCAAAATAGTAAAAACGTCGGCTTCTCCCGTATTAGTGGACGTTACGGGACCGGCTCTTACAGTCGCAACCACGCCCGAATATTTCAGTCCCGATAACGACGGTGAAAATGACGAACTGTTTATCAGTCTTACAGCGAAAGACTTATCTCCCATAGCGGTATGGTCTTTTGAAATACGCACTCCGGTCGAGAGCGGCACAACTCAAGTTTTCCGCAAGATTGAAGGCATCGGCAGTCCGTCCAATAGAATTATTTGGGATGGCAAGAGCGATAAGGGCGAACTTGTTCAGTCCGCGATGTACTATCCTTACACATATACCGCGACCGACGCTCTTGGAAACTCCAGTTCAACGGAAGGCAAAATCGGTATTGACGTGCTTGTTATCCGAGAAGGAGACAGGCTGAGGATGCAAATCCCCTCAATCCAGTTCAGGCCGAATTTCGCGGACTTTGAAAATCTGCCCAAAGACGTTGTTGACAATAATATGCGCATAATAAAGCGCATCGCGCAGATACTCAACCAATTCCGCGATTACAAGGTACAGGTAGAAGGCCACGCCAATCCCACGCAACCCATTGGCCCCGCGCGCGACAGTGAAGAGCCTGCTCTAAGACGCATCAGCGAATTGAGGGCAAGGGCAATTGTAGATCAATTGGTACGCAACGGCGTCCTGCGAAGCAGGTTAACCGCCACCGGCGCAGGCTCCTCCAAAACAATCGCCCCCTTTGAAGACCGCGACAACTGGTGGAAAAACCGCAGAGTGGAGTTTTATTTGATTAAATAAATATTTTAAGAGGAGTTCACATAAAGAACACAAATGGGAAGTGAAAACCAATGAGCAGTGAGCAATGTTTTTGTCCGTTATCTATGCTTGAGCCACACGATAAGATAACAGACAAAAACCTTTGATCTTCCTTTGTGATCTTTGTACCTTTGTGATCTTAGTGTGAGACTTTTCGAACAAATCCCTATTCGCTGCCCTTGTTTTTTTTCTTTTCTTTCTTTTGTTCGCGTTTTTCTTTAAGCGACTTTTGAGGCGCTTTTTTCGCCTCTTTTTTGTGCATTATATGCTCAGCCATAATATCCTCCCCTTGGAATTAGCTTATTAATAAAACATTATAATAACAGATTAAAAATATGTCCACAAAAATTTACGCGCTAAACATCCGTTTTGCTTCTTCCCTGGCTTGCGCCACTACAGGCTCATAATTGGCTTTTAAAGCGTTAATATGCTGGTTGTAAAAAGCGACAAATTCCGGATCCTGGAAGGGATCGATACGGACTTCCCTGCCTAATCTGCGTGATAATTCTTCTTCCTTCTGGCGAAGCTTTGGAGCGTACTGCTGGTTAATCATCTGTTCGTATTGGGAAGCTTCTTTAATGTATTGGGCAAAGAGCATGGTCAATTGCCTGTACATTTCGTTAAATTCGCTCTTGTTTATCACGGCGGAAAGCCCTTTACCCAGCTTTTCTATCTTTTTTTCATCCTCTTTGGCGGCAGGCAGGGCAATTTGAGCGACAAGAACGTCAAAAATCCCCTGTTTTAAGCTTTCCCTGTCCTGCGCGGGCGTTTTTTTTATCTCCCCTGCCAAATCCGTTTCCCCCTCAAGAAAAGCATTGGCAAGTTTTTTACCGCGTTTTTTAACTTCAAACTGCTCAATACCCGACTTGTCGCTTTTAACTTTTTCGGTTTTTTCCATGGCTATTTCCAGAGCCGTCTTTATAACTCCCATTGAATAAATATCCTCTATATAATAAAATATTATTATATGGAAGTTTACACAAGGGGGTTGCCGTCCTTAGGATTGCTTTTGGAGGGGATATGAGTTATGAAACTGAATTTAAGAACATTATTCGTCTGGACTCAGAATTAAATCAGATACAGGATTATGAACTGTTACTGGAAAGGATACTTTTTGAATCAAGAAAAGTTGTCCATGCCGATGCCGGATCAATTTATATTACAGTTCCTGATGAAGACAATGAGGAAGTAACTGAGAAATTATCGATAAAATATTCACAAAATGACACTATTCAAAGAAATATGCCGCCCGGACAAAAAATGATCTATAAAATATTTTCAGTCAAGATCAATGAAAAATCCATTTCAGGTTATTGCGCCCTTAAAAAAACATTGATTAATATTCCCGATATGTACAACATTCCACCTGAAATGCCGTATAAATTTCTTTCAGACTTTGACATAATTACAGGATACAAAACAGTCTCCACTCTGACCATTCCTCTGGTCGCCACGGACAAAAAGCTGATGGGCGTTATTCAGGTTATCAACGCCAAAGATGAGAACGGAAATATTATTCCGTTTTCCACGGATGATGAAGTTATCCTTATGCATTTCGCGGCAAACGCCACTATGGTTCTTCAAAGGGCGTACCTTACAAGGGCGATGATCCTGCGTATGATTAAAATGGCGGAATTACGCGACCCAAAGGAAACAGGCACCCATGTAAACCGCGTTGCCGGTTACGCGATAGAAATCTATGACAGATGGGCTTTTCATCATAAGATTCCGGTTGAAGAAAAAGATAAATTCAGGGATTCGTTAAAGATAAGCTCTATGCTTCACGACGTAGGCAAGGTGGCGATTTCGGATGTGATTCTTAAAAAACCAGCCCGTTTTACGCCGGAAGAATATCAGATTATGCAGAACCATACCATTTACGGCGCAAGCCTTTTTCGTGACACAAGCTCACCTGTTGACATACTTGCAAGAGATATAGCGCTGACCCACCATGAAAATTGGGACGGCACAGGTTACCCGGGCTGGATTGACCCCCTCACGGGCAAAGCGGAAAAAACAAATGACGAAGGAAAACCGCTGGGAAGAAAGGGCGAAGAAATTCCCCTAGGGGGCAGGATTGTCGCAATTGCAGACGTATTTGACGCACTATGTTCAAAACGGGTATACAAAGAGCCGTGGAGCGAAAATGAAGTGCTTGACGAAATGCGAAAACTCGCAGGCTCAAAATTTGATCCGGAGTTAATTGATATTTTCTTTGAAATACTTCCAAATATCAAACAGACTCAGAATCGGTATCCCGAAGACGCAGCATAGCCGTTAATGTCCTGTCCAGCGAGTCGGCAAATGTTTTAAGTTCTTTTTTCCCGTAATTTGCCGTTCTCTCCGTTTCAAGCCCGTTATCCGCAAGACCGACTTTAAAGTTGCGGATGGAAAGGAGTTCGTTAATATTGTCCGCCGTGAATACCCTCCCTCGGTCGTCAATTACGGATACTGACTTTTCCACGAGCCTCTTTGCTAGGGGTACATCCCGCGTTATTACGAGATCGCCTTTTACAGACAGCTCAACTATACGGTCATCGGCGGAGTTTTCCTCAATGGGGCAAATCTCCATCTCCGTCCCATTTGCCCCGGGAATCTGACGGTTAGCGGCAAAGACAATTCTAAGTTTAAGTTTTTTAGCTCTTCTGAGCATAAGCTCTCGTACAGGTTTTGGACAGGAATCGGCATCTACAAGTATTTTCATTCCGCTCCCGTTATACACGCGGCAAACAGGGAAAAATTCCCTTTTAGTAAAAGAGGGGAATCGTTATCAGCGGAAAAATAAAAAGATTCGCCTTTTTTAAAAAACTGGTTTTCTATTTCCAATTCGCCTTCCGTTACAATGAAGACTCCAACGCCGCTTTCATTAAAAGACGCGCTGCCGTGGCCGTGAATGTAAAAAAGAGAAAAGTTTTCGCCCGGCAGCGGATAGCAAACTTGAGTATCGCGGGAAGGAGTAATAACTTGCGGAACAAATGGGACAAGAGGCATTATTTTTTTTAACTCGCCAATATCTTTATGTTTGGGCGTAAGACCGCCCCGGATTACATTGTCGGAATTGGCCATCAATTCCACGCCAAAACCGTTGATATACGCGTGAGGCACGCCGCACGGAATAAAAAGCCCCTGTCCCGGCTGTAATGTAATAAGGTTGAGGTAAAGGGGCGAAAAAACGCCCGGGTCTTGCGGATAAAGAGAGTTTAATTTTTTAATCAGATCCGTTTTATCGTCTGAAACCGCGCCCAAGGAAGCGTATATTTCTTTTGGCTCTTTAAATCCCGCCATTAGGGTAAAAGGGGTAATGGCGCAGATTATTTCGTTTTTGCCGTTTTCATCTTTGTAATTTCTTACAGGAGAATCCATATCAAGCCCCATTTCATTCTCACGCTTAAAACCCTGGCGCGCCTGTTCCTTGTTCGGGTGAACCTGAATTGAAAGCGGCTTTTCCACGGCAATCAGTTTTAATAAAAACGGAAGCTCCCCGGAAATCTCTTTAAGGTTTACGCTGTTTCCGTTTACCTGCGCCACAGACGGAGCAAGCGGGTGCGTACCCAGCCACATTTCCGCATAGGGCTTCTTTAAATCATTATTCCCATTCTCCGCCAATCCTAAAAATTCGGGAAGTATTCGCGTAGAACCCCATTCATAATGTTTTATTTTATTTTGAAGTTTATGTATTTTTATCATCGCCAAACAGGCTTAACGCCTGATCAAGTTTTGTTATAAGACGAAGAGTACGGTCTTCAACTTCCTGATTTTCCCAATTATCTTCGTTTTTTAATTCTCCCCTGGCGCGTATCTCGTCATCCAGCCGTTGTTTTACCTTGTTAAATTCATCACATAAAATAAAACCCGTTAAAATGGCGATATTAAGAGGCTCTTTAATTCCTGATATGCTTTGCGTATTTTTTACAGCCGTGCTGTACTGGGACAGTACTTTATTAAGATATTCCTCGTCCTCATCGGCGGTTATTGTAAATGAAGTTCCAAGAATATCCAAACGTATATCATTGGCCATTAATTTCCCTAAAAAATGTCCAGTTCTTTATCCGCCGAATCGCTATCCGCCGGATCAGTATCCGCCGGATCGCTATCCGCTGAATCGTTATCCGCTGAATCGTTATCCGCAGGTTCGCTGTTATTTTTAGGAGTACCGCTATCCTTAGGAGTACTTTTATCCTTCTGAACACTAGTTTCCTTTACAGCAGACGAAAGCTCGGCGTTTTTCTTGGCCTCTTTCGCGGAAATCTCAAAAAACTCTTTTGAATCTGATTCGGCTTCTTTTGGCTCCGTATCGGTAGTTTTCTCTTTTTTAGCCTGAGCCTTTTTTGTCGTCGTTTTTTCCTTCAGGCTTTTTTCAAACGCTTCTTCAAACTGGCTTAGCCTGTCCAACGCGGCGACTATGCCGTCTTCAATACGCCCCTGATCTTCCTTAAAGCGCATAACAAGCAGTTCCAACTCATCAAGGCGTTTTTGATTCGCGTCTAATTTCTGCTGTAAACCCGCCCTCTCGGACAAGAGGGCGGCATTTTCCGAATTTACCCGCTGTACGTACTCAATCGCTTTAGCGACTTTTGTTTCCAGAAGCTGGACCTGCTCAAGACTGATCATTTTTTCTCTCCAAGCGCCGCTTTGGCTTTTTCAGCGACAGCCTTGAACGCCGCCGCGTCTTCAGAAGCGAGCCATGCAAGCGCTTTCCTGTCGATAATAACGCCAGCTTTATTAAGGCCTGCGATAAGCCGTGAATAGGAAAGCCCGTTTTCCCTGCAAGCCGCGTTAATTCTTACAATCCACAGTCTGCGGAATTGAGCTTTCCTGTCTTTCCTGTCGCGGTACGCGTAAGTTAACGCTATGGCTACCGCGTCTTTCGCGGTTTTAAAATTGGTGCTTCTCCTTCCCCAATAACCTTTAGCCTGTTTTAATATTTTCTTCCGATGGTTTTTTCTTTTTGAACCGTCAACTGCTCTTGACATAATTTACCTCTTAACGCTCAGCCGTATGGCAGAAGCTTTTTTCTGATTACCGGCACATTGTCATCGGACAAAACTCCGGCATGACGCAAGCCACGCTTGCGTTTTGACGACTTCTTGGTCAGGATATGGCGCAGATTCTGTTTTTTATACTTCACCTTACCGGTCCCGGTAAATGAATAACGCTTTGCCGCGCTTTTTTTTGTTTTCATTTTTGGCATAAGCCACCTCTCAAAATTTATTTCTTGCCTTTAGGACTCAGTACCATAGACATAAAACGCCCTTCCATCGCGGGCGGTTTGTCCATTACATATTCTCCCTCAATACGGGAAAGAACGTCCTTCATAACGTCAAAACCAAGTTCAGTGTGGGCAAGTTCACGGCCTCGGAAACGAATCGTAACTTTTACCTTATTGCCTTCGGATAAGAATTCCTTTATATGCTTAGATTTAAAGTCAAGATCATGATCGTCGATCTTAGGCTGCATCCTGATTTCTTTAAGCTTTAAAAGTTTCTGCTTTTTTTTGGAATCCCTCAGCCTCTTTTCGTTCTCAAACCTGAACTTACCGTAATCTAAAATCTTGACAACTGGCGGCACCGCATTGGGCGCGACTTCCACAAGGTCAAGACCCGCTTCTTTGGCAATTTCCAATGCTTGCGAAACAGACATTATTCCCTGCTCTCCGTCATCCCGGATTAGACGGACTTCCCTGGAACGAATCTGCTCGTTTACACGTAAATCTTTCTCAGCCAACTGGCCTCCTTAGTTTTCACTTTCTTACACTAGATTAGCAAATTTTTACATTTTTTGTCTAGTGGGCTATAGCGAGCATTATTTTAAATTATACCGAAAATTAAACCGAAAAATTTCTCACAAAGATCACAAAGGTACAAAGAACACAAAGGGGGATCAGGGGTTTTTGTCCGTTATCTTATCGTGAAGCCCACGTTAATCCTTAGGACAAGAATCCCCTTTCCCCTCTTTGTGATCTTCTCTTTCTTTGTGTCCTTTGTGAGAAATCTTCTTGATTTATAGTGTACTATTAGGCTAAATATTGCCGATTATCTCTGTTCCGATGCCTTCGTCGGTAAATAGCTCAATTAGTATGGCGTGGGGCAATCGACCGTCAATAATATGCGCCTTTTTTACGCCGCCGTCCAATGCCATGGCGCAGCAGTCAGTTTTGGGGATCATTCCTTTTGTTAGAATGCCTTCTTCTTTTAGGGCGTCCAACTGCGGCCTTTTAATGGATTTTACAAGGGTGCTTTCGTCTTTTACGTCGCGGAGGATGCCCCGGACATCGGTCATAAGGACTAATTTTTCCGCTCCAAGGGCGGCGGCTATTTTGGCGGCGGCAATATCGGCGTTAATATTGAGCGCCTTTCCTTCGTCTTTGCCTGTCCCATAAGCTACGGAAGAAATTACAGGTATAGCTTCGGCGTCCAAAACGGTGTTTAAGATTGATATGTCCACCTTGTCAATTTCACCGACAAGGCCTAAGTCTTCGTTTTTCATGCGGCTGGCTTTTAAAAGGCCTCCGTCAATTCCGCATAAGCCGATTGCTTTGCCGCCTGTTTTTTGAATAAGGGCGGTAATTTCTTTATTGACTTTCCCACAGAGAACCATTTGCACTATGTCCATTGTTTCTTCATCGGTGTACCTCAGCCCGTTAATAAAACGGCTTTCCTTGCCCGTCTTTTTTAACATTGCCTCTATTTCCGGCCCGCCGCCATGAACAAGGACTGTTCTTATACCGACGCATGACATGAGGATCACGTCTTCTATGACCGCCCTTTTTAAGTCATCGTTGAGCATGGCGTTTCCGCCGTATTTAACAACAATTGTTTTACCCTGAAAACTTTGAATATACGGCAGCGCGTGAACAAGCACGCCCGCCCTGTCGTTATTTGAAATTGTATTCACGACCGGTAATCTCCGTTAATTTTTACATAATCGTAAGTAAGATCGCATCCCCAGACAGACGCGGTTCCGCTCCCTTCTTTTAAACAGACTAATATTTCAATCTCTTCTTCAGACAGAATTTTCTTTGCTTTTTCTTCATTGAAGTTAACTGTTTGACCTATCTTGCAAACTAAAATCTCTCCCGACGCGCTCTTAAAACTTACGTCGGTTTCCTCAGGGGTAAAATCAACTCCGGCGTACCCAAGGGCGCATAAAACGCGCCCCCAATTCGCGTCCGCGCCGAAGCAGGCGGCTTTTACAAGACTGGAAGAAGCTACGGACTTTGCCAGCGCTTCCGCAGTATCTTCATCTTTTGCGTTTGTTACGGTTACCGTAACAAGTTTTGTCGCGCCTTCCCCGTCACGAGCCATTTTGCGGGCAAGCGCGACGCACACATATTCAAGAGCGGAATAAAAAGCGTTGTAATCCGCCGTGCAGTGCGGGCACTTGTTTGAAGAATTGACGGGCGCGTTTCCCGCCTCGCCGTTTGCCATTATGAGAACCATGTCGTTGGTGGAAGTGTCGCCGTCTACAGTCAGGCGGTTAAAGGAGCGTTTTACGGCGAGGCGCAGAGCCGAATCAAGAGCGGATTTTTCCACATCCGCGTCAGTTGTGATAAAGGCAAGCATTGTCGCCATATTGGGATGAATCATCCCTGAGCCTTTTGTAATCGCCCCGATACGAACAAGCTCCCCGCCAATTTCAGTCTCCACGGCAATTTCCTTTTTGCGCGTATCGGTCGTCATAATTGCTTCAAGAGCGTCCGCGTTTCCCTTTTCATCGGAGCGCAGATTGGCTTTAATGGCGTTAATATTTTTTTCTATTACTTCAATCGGCAACGGTACGCCGATAACGCCTGTGGAAGCGACCGCGACTTCGCCGGCGGAAATGCCCAGCGTATCTGCGGCAAGCTGAGCCATGCGTTTTGCGGCTGACATCCCTTCCTCTCCGGTACAGGCGTTAGCGTTGCCTGAATTGGCAATAATGGCGCGTAATTTGCCGCCGGCGATATTTTCCTGACTAACTTGGACGCTTGCGGCTTTTACCTTGTTAGTTGTAAACATCGCCGCCGCATTGCAGTTTTTTTCGGAATAAATAACAGCCAAATCTTTTTTCTGCGAACCTGCCTTTATGCCGCACCTAATGCCGCCGGCTGAAAAACCCTTTGGGGCGCAAACTCCGCCTGCCACTTCTTTCATTTTCAATTCCTAAAAAATAATCGGTATCGCGTCAAGACCGGCTTTTTCGTCAAAACCAAATAAGATGTTCATATTTTGAATAGCCTGACCGGCGGCGCCTTTAACCATGTTATCAATTGCTGCAGTTACTATCAATGTGGAACCATTAATGTCAACATGAACGGAAATGTCGCAGTAATTAGACATTCGCACTCTGTTGGTGGCTGCAAAGAGGCCTGACGGAAGCACACGAATAAACGGTTCATCTTTATAAAAATCAGTATAAATTTCGCGGATTTCAGCCGTTTTTAATTCAATCTCATTTGAAGGCGGCATATAGGTTTTATTAGGCTTTACGCACCACTGTTCTGAAAGCGGAATGTAAATGAGGCTGAGTATCCCCCTGTTTACGGGCGCGAGACGGGGCGTAAAAATTATTCTCGGCGCGGGATTGTTCCCTACCGCAGACATTAGCGCAAGATTACGCTCAATTTCAGGCGAATGTCTGTGGGCGGAGACCTTGTACGCGGAGATGGAATCCGCGCATTCCGCGTAATGAAATGACCGCGACGGTTCCCTGCCGCCGCCCGTTACGCCGCTTACGGAGTCAATAATAACCGGCATTTCAACGCGGTTCATTCCTTTTGCCAAAGCCGGAAACGCGCCTAGCGATCCGCCAGTGGGATAACATCCGGGATTTCCAATCACAACAGAGCCTTGCGCGGCAAGTTCTTTGATCTTTTTACGGTTAAGCTCAGGCAGGCCATAAATAGACTTTTTATGCAATTCGGGATACCTATAATTTTTTCCGTACCATGCCCTGTATACTTCTTCGCTCTCATCAAAACGGAAATCGGCTGAAAGATCGATATAGTGTATCCTGCGTTCCATGCAGGCTGTGGCAAAAGGTTCCCCTACCGCGTGGGGAAGGGCGGAAAAAACCACATCGGAAGATGCGATAACTTCATCGGCTTTTAAAAGGGGAAGCGAAACCTTACCCAAAAAATTTGGGTAGATTTTATCGATATTCTCACCTTCATAACTTACCGATGAAAGCGCCAATTTTTCAACTTTAGGATGCCTTGAAAGGAGTCTTACCAACTCGGCCCCAGCATAGCCCGTAGCGCCGATTATACCTGCTATCATAAGTTAATTATGCACCTTTTTGGACGAATGGTCAATTATTCCTTAAAGAAACATAAATCTTTACGAATTATAGAGAAAAACTGTGTAACTTATGCTTCCTGAATGCCTTTACTAAGAAAGATGATAAGGATATAATTTTATTATGAATAGACTTTATTTTGCGTTGATTTTAGCGCTTTTATTTTTCTCATGCGAGTCAATGGCAAACATAAGCGAGGATTTGTCCCCTGCGGAATTGATTCAACGCGCCCATGAAGCTATGGACAGGAACCGTTACAAAGTAGCAATACAGTATTATCAGGCTTTGCATGATCGCAATCAAAGTAATATAGACCTTATTATAACAGCGGAATATCATATCGCTTTTATCCATTATAAAGAAAAAAAATACGAACAAGCCAAAGAAGAGTTTAACGGTGTTCTTGCATATTATAATTCTCCCGATGAAGAATTACTTCCCAAGCATTTTAAGAAACTTTCACAAATAGTCATTAGCAATATTGAAGAAAAAGAAAAGCGTAAAAAATAAATTATTCCCCATTCCCTATCTATACTCAGGGAGCCAGTTTTTATGCGCTTCCAGCAATTCGTCAGTCATTTTGCGAATATCGTCTATTGAAAGTTCCGCTGCGGTGTGAGGATCAAGCATTGCGGCGTGGTAGATGTGTTCCCTTTTTTTTGTCACTGCGGCTTCAATGGCAATTAAATGGACATTGATGTGCGTCATATTCATCGCGGCAAGCTGGACGGGCAGTTTCCCGGCATGGCACGCCCTAATGCCTGAACCGTCTACAAGACAGGGAACTTCGACGCAGGCCTGCTGCGGCAAATTTTCGATACTTCCGCCTGAGTTTAACACATTTCCGCCGATTTTATACGGATTTCCCGTAACAATGGATTCCATTATATAAGATGCGTATTCGCGCGACCTATCGTGTTCAATAATCTCTTTCTTTGTAAGGTTTTCATATTCGGCTTTCCAGCCTTCAATCTGAGCTATACATCTGCGCGGATATTCATCTAACGGTATTTTAAAATCATCGATTAATTGCGGATATTTTGATTTGATGTAAAAAGGATTATATTCTGCGTTATGCTCGCTTGATTCGGTGCAGTAATAGCCAAGTTTATCAATGTAATCGTAACGTACCATATCGTTGTGTTTTTCGCCTGAGTTTTTTGCCTTAGCCCTCCGCCGTATTTCAGGATACAGATCAACGCCGTCTTTATCGCGGATATCCAAAAGCCATCCCATGTGGTTAATTCCCGCTATTAATTCGCGCCGCCCAGCGAGCTTGTCACTCATATTAAGCGATTCCAGCAAGTGCTGAGAACACACCTGCACGCTGTGGCAAAGACCGACAGTTTTCACGCCCGTATATCTCTGCATAAAACCGGTCAGCATAGCCATTGGATTGGTGTAATTGAGAAACCACGCATCCGGGCAAACTTTTTCCATAACGCGGGCAAATTGCTCTAAAACAGGAATTGTCCGAAGGGCGCGCATTATGCCGCCGATGCCTAGAGTGTCGCCTATCGTTTGGCGCAACCCGTATTTCTTAGGGATTTCAAAATCAGCGATTGTGGCGGGATCATAACCGCCAACTTGAATAGCGTTCACGGCAAAAGAAGCGCCCTTTAAAGCTTTTTCAAGGTTTTCAATACCCGCGTAACAGGAAATTTTTGAATACCCGCCCTTACCTTTATTTATGGCGGACAAAATACGCTCGCTTTCTTTCAGTCTTTGAGCGTCAATATCGTACAAAGCGATTTCACATTCGCGCAAAGCCTCGCTTGACATGCTATCGCCCAACACATTACGGACAAAAATAGTGCTGCCCGCGCCTAAAAAAGTAATTTTCAACATGGCATCTCCTTAAACAATTTTACCACAAATGCAAAAAAACGCACAGATGATTAACACGGCTTTTTTTCATTGACTTTTTAAAAAATTTTGTTAATGATTATAAAAGATGAATGTCTTGAAAAGAATTAAAGCAATGATTTATGAGATTCGCGGGTATCAGGTCATGCTGGACGCGGACTTGGCAAAAATTTATCAGGTGTAAACCAAGGTATTGAATCAAGCGGTTAAGCGTAATATAAACCGTTTTCCACCGGAATTTATGTTTCAATTGACAGAGGAAGAATATGAGTTTTTGAGGTCACAATTTGTGACCTCAAAAGACGGTCGCGGCGGACGAAGATATTTGCCTTTTGCTTTTACGGAACATGGCGTAATAATGCTATCTTCCGTTTTGAACAGTAAAATTGCCACACAAGTAAATATTTCCGTTGTAAAAGCTTTTATTGAAATGCGGCGTTATATTGCTAAACCTGTACGTGAAAAATTAGACTATTTAGAAAAAATACTGATACTGCATATAGACGACACAAAACACAATTTTTCAAAACATGCGGAAATTATTAACGAAATTATTACCAAATTGAGTAATCTGATCGAAACCCCGCCAAAACCAAAACGGAGAATAGGTTTTAGTCCTGATTAAAAACTTCAACCCTGTTTCTGCCAAGTTCTTTAGCTTTACGCAGGGCGGCATCCGCAGTTTCTTCAAACTTTTCCATTGTATTCGCGTGTGCGGGGGCAATTGCTATGCCAATGCTTGTCCTTGTGCCGATTGTCACGGTATCGGTTGCGCCGGGAGCGGAAGGAACTTTAACTTGGTTGTCTTCAATATGTTTTCTAATTTTTTCGGCAACCGTAGCCGCGTCTTTCTTATCGGTATCGGGA
This sequence comes from Treponema sp. R80B11-R83G3, assembly GCF_054786115.1. Classification (NCBI taxonomy): domain Bacteria; kingdom Pseudomonadati; phylum Spirochaetota; class Spirochaetia; order Treponematales; family Treponemataceae; genus Treponema; species Treponema sp. R80B11-R83G3. The sequence continues at coordinate 84,604 of NZ_BDHF01000081.1, forward strand.
AGAAGAATCGCAAACTCGTCTCCTGAAAGCCGCGCCGGAATATCACCAGGCCGCAGACAATCGCGGATTATCTGGGCGCATGACGTAATTATTATATCGCCCGCTTTGGGGCCATAACGGTCATTTATGCCGTGTATCTTGTCAAGATCCATCATTAACAGGGACATAATGCGTAAATTCATAAATGAATTATTAAAACGTTCCTTGATGGATTCTTCAAGGAAACGGCGGTTGTACAACCCTGTCATTTCGTCAGTGATTGCCCTTCTGCGCGCGTTTTCGCCCCACCGGATTAAATCGTTGTAGGACTTTGACGACTGGCTTAACCATTGATTTTGTACGGTACCGATAGTTCTGAGTATTTTATAGCCAATTATCGGGTAATCGGTAATTATTCTGAAAAAATCAACCGTGTTCAGCATCAATACAACGGAATCATCTTTTGCGCTTATTGTCGCAGAGCGCGGTTCATGCGCAATTATCGACATCTCACCGAAAAAATCACAAGGTTTTATGTCAAATAACCACCTTTGATTCCCGTCTGATTGGGCGCCAAACGCGCTTAATAAACCTGACAAAAGGATAAACATATCTTCACCTTTGTCGCCTTCCCTGAAAATAACGTCGTCTTTTTTCGCGTATACCACTTTCAATAATTTAGCGACGGTACTATATTCATTTTCATCAAATCCGGAAAAAAGCGGTATGCCGGTTAATGAAACGTCAAGTGATACGGACAGAAATGGTAATGTTTTTTCGCTCATATTATTTTCGCTCATGTTTTTGCCGCCTCTTTTGAATAATGAACTACCCTGTTGCCGCCGTCTTTCCAATTGTCCAAAAGAGAGCTGTAATTTCCGTTAAAAAACGTTTCCCAATCAGCTCCGTCTTCCGGCCAGACGGCCCATGATATTGTAGCGGAAAAATTAAATTCGGGAATATCATCTTGAGGGGGGACTGAGTCCATGTCGTTAATAAATTCATACAATTCAAGGGCTATTTCTTCCGCTTGTGCAGTTCCGCAGTTATTAATAATAAGTCCGACTTCATTGCTTTTAAAACGAAGCGCCCAGCCATGCCCGATTTGCCTTGTAATGTTTTTAAGTATAATCGCTATTCTGATCATAGCCTCGTCTCCCGCGCTGTGCCCCCTTGAATCAACCAATGTTTTAAACCTGTCAGGTTTAAGCATGATCAATGCCGCAGAACCATTCAGCGCGTTTATAATTTCATCTTTAATAAGTATCTGTTTCCAAAGCCCCGTTCCCGCGTCTTCGTAAGCCCGCCTGTGAAGTTCCTGTACCCACGACATATTATTCAAAATTAGTTTATACGTCGATTTTATGCGCCCCGTCATCATAATAATGGCGTTTAGAAGAATACTGCAAACGGATTGAGTATCTTCCTGCGCGAGAGATTCTAATGTTAAACCGGCATTCGGAAAGACGATAAGAGCGGAATCCATCGCGGCTTCGGCATAAGCGTCATATTCGGCCCCGCGCGCGAAGTCAAAGTCGCCGATTGTATCACCTGCTGTAAAATGCGCCATTTCTTCTTCACTGCCGTCGTCTCTTTTATTAAATACGCGGATTTCCCCGCTTGTTAAAATATAAAACTGAGAGGCTTTTTCTCCTGAAGAGAACAAAAGTGCGCTTTTGGAAAGATGAAGCCAAGCTGAATGTGAGATTACAAAGTCAATCTCTTTTTGCTCGAGGCTGGAAAACAATTCAACTTTTTTTATCAATTCAGGATCGATTTTAACTGCGTCCATTATTGAATTATGACATATTTCCAAAAAAAAGTCGAGTGGTCTAAATAGCAATAATGAAGAATATACAAAAAAACTCTAGCCCTTTGCCTGCTCCTGAACCAGTTTATTCCCCATCTCGCGTAATAGGTACTTTTGTATCTTTCCGCTTGATGTAAGGGGGTAATTGTCCACAAAAAACACATATTTGGGTATTTTATACCTGCCTATTTTATCCCTGCAATAGTCGCGCACGTCTTCCACGTTCATTTTTACGTCATGGTGAAGAATGACAAAAGCGGCGACTTCTTCGCCGTATTTTTCACTGGTAACCCCGACTACCTGCACGTCCTTGACGCCCGGCATTGTGTACAAAAAGTCCTCCACTTCTTTGGGAGAAATGTTCTCTCCTCCCCGGATTATCATGTCTTTTAAACGGCCTGTCACCTTAAAGTTGCCATTCTCGTCTTTTACGCCCCTGTCGCCCGAATGAAGCCAGCCGTTTTTGTCGATACATTGGTCGGTCGCCTCCGGCAGTTTGTAGTAACCTTTCATTGAATTGTAGCCACGGCAACAGAACTCCCCATGCACGCCATCGGGACATTCTTCGCCGGTTTCAGGGTCGCGGATTGTAACTTCCACGCCGGGCAGGGCGCGGCCTACGGTTTCCACTTTCACGATAATGTCGTCATCGTAGCGCGTCTGGGTCATAACGGGCGATGATTCAGTCAGCCCGTAACAGATAGTGACTTCCTTCATGTACATAAGATCAATTACCTGGCGCATCGCTTCAATCGGACAGGGGGAACCCGCCATAATGCCGGTGCGCAGGCTGGAAAGATCAAACATCTTGAACATGGGATGATTAAGCTCCGCGATGAACATTGTCGGCACCCCATAAACGGCGGTGCATTTTTCCTTTTGAATTGTAGCAAGCACAAGCAGGGGATCGAACCACTCTATCATAGCGGCTGTGGAGCCGTGCGTCAGTATCGCCATCATCCCAAGCACAAGACCGAAACAGTGGAACAGCGGCACGGGAAGGCATACAATGTCTTTTTCAGTAAGGCGCTGGTTGTCGCCGATGCCAAGCCCGTTGTTAAGAATGTTTCTGTGGGTTAGCATTACGCCCTTTGGGAAACCCGTAGTACCCGACGTATACTGCATATTTACAACATCGTTGGTATCAAGCGTTTTTTCAATTTCGCTTAACAACGCCGAATCGGTATGCTGGCCTAACAGCAAAACTTCGCTTGAAGTGAACATCCCCCTGTGTTTTTGCTGGCCAATATGCACGACATATTTTAAGAACGGGAATCTGGGAGAATTAATCTGCCCTCTTTGCGTCGTTTTAAGTTCCGGCACAAGATCGTTTACCATTCCTATATAATCGGAATCGCGCCAGCCGTTTGTAAGGCACAGGCATACCATGTCGGATTGTTTCAGCACATATTCCAATTCATGGGTTTTGTAGCCGGTATTTACGGTAACAAGAACGGCGCCAATTCTAGCGCAAGCGAAAAGCACGGTGTTCCAATCAGGCACGTTTGTAGCCCAAATGCCAACGTTGTCGCCTTTTTTTACGCCGATGGAGAGCAGTCCCTTCGCGAAGTCGTCCACTCTTTTATCAAATTCCGCGTAAGTAAAACGGAGGTTGCGGTCAGAATAGACAAGAAAATCGTGATCCGGATGCGCGGCGGCTTTATCTTTTAAAACTTGAGTGAGAGTCTTTTCTATAAATTCCATAATGGAGCCCTCTTAAGCCGGCGTATAAATTACAGCCAGTATTTTTACCGCCTTGTTATCTGCGGAATAAACGCAATGAGGCACGATAGAATCGTAATAAACGGAATCCCCCGCGTTTAAGGTATCTTTTCCAGTGCCGTATTCAAACGCCATTTTCCCATCCATTACATAGATAAATTCTTCGCCCTCGTGGGATGATTTTTCCTGATGCGCGTCAGCTTCGATTGTTACGATAAACGGCTCCATGTGACGTCCGCTTTTATCAGCGGCAAGCGCGTTAAAGTTAAGACCGTGATGTTCGTCCGCCGCAGCTCCTTCAGGCAAACCTGTTTTAAAACGGCTTGAGGAAGCGGCTTCCCCAACTCTGCAAATAACAGGACCAAGTTTTTCATGGTCGTCAAGAAGCGTGCCTAGGCGAACGCCCAGCCCCCTGGAAATTTTAATTAACGGCGCAAGGTCTGGAATATGCCCGTCATCTTCAATTCTTGAGATCAGTTCTACTGATACGCCGCTGCGTTCGGCAAGGTCTTCCCTGCTGACTTGATAAGTTTTGCGTATTTCGGCGATACGCTCGCCCGGTGTATGTGTTTCCATATTGACATATTATTTTTTTTTATCGTCTTTTGCAAGGTAGCGGACGCTATTTATATTCCCAGAGCTTTTTTAAAATTGACGACAATTTCGTCTATCATCGGGCTTGCGTCTATGTCTAAAAGCAGTCCTTTTTTACGATAGTAATCGATTAACGGGGCGGTCTGGGAGCGGTAAACTTCAAGGCGCTTTTGAACGGCTTCCGGTTTGTCATCGTCGCGGATGTACACTTCTCCGCCGCAGTAATCGCAAACTCCTTCTTTTTTTGGCTTGTTAAAAACCGCGTGAAAATTGTATCCGCATTTTCTGCATACCCTCCGCCCTCCAAGACGCTCAAGCACGCCCGAATCGGGAATGTCAAAATTGATAACCTTGTCTACTTTTGAAAAATCGGCTAACGCCTCAGCCTGCGGAATTGTCCGGGGGAAGCCGTCCAATATATACCCTTTTTTTACATCGTCCTTGGTAAAACGCTCTTTAACAAGCGCGATTGTAGTTTCATCGTCTACAAGTTTTCCCGAATCAATGACGGATTTAACTTTTAGGCCAAGCGGAGTCCCGTCCGCTATCGCAGCGCGAAAAATTGAACCGGTGCTTATCTGGGGTATCCCAAGCATCTCCACGACTCTTACTGCCAAAGTTCCCTTACCCGCGCCGGGAGGGCCTAAAAAAATCAAATTCATAATTTACTCCTTGTTTATATCAGGAACACCCTGTGGTACTGCCGCAAGTATCGCACTTCATACAGGTTCCGTTTCTAACCAAAGTAAACGAACCGCATGAAGAGCAGGGGTCTCCCTCATAGCCCTTTATGCGCGCCTGCACGATTTTTATTACTTCGTTTTCCTGCGGATAAGAACCTTCCATTACCGCGACTTGCGCCTGAGGCTGGGCCGTAGCTGGCGAAAACGCGGATAATCCCTTGGGGGCGTTTCCCAAATTGCCCTGCGGCTGTTGTTTTACGGGCTTAACCGCCGGAACCGTAACGCTGTTTGGCCTGAAACCGGCGCTGTTTTTTTCGCCGCGTCCTTTTTGATCCGGCGTTTCTGTTTCGCTTTTCATTGCTGTGGCTACAAGGTCTTCTGGCTTTACCTGCCCCAAGTCACTGCGTTTAAGATAGCTAATCGCCAAATCGCGGAAAACATAATCAATTACGCTTGTCGCCATCTTTACATAATCATGCCCCTGCACCAAGCCGTTTGGCTCAAATCTGCTGAACGTGAACGCGTCTACATATTCTTCCAAGGGTACGCCGTATTGCAGTCCAAGAGAAACGGTAATGGCAAAACTATTCAACAAGCTTCTGAAAGCGGCGCCTTCCTTGTGCATGTCAAGAAAAATTTCTCCAAGACTGCCGTCTTCATATTCGCCGGTTCTGATAAAAATCGAGTGTCCGCCGATTTTCGCTTTTTGAGTGTATCCCATTCTGCGGTTCGGCAAAGACTTGCGAAGCCCCCGCAGGTTCGCAGTTTTTCTTTTATCAGGAGCCGACGCGGGAAGCTCCAGTCCTTTTTCAACTTTAAGGATAGTGTCAGCTAACGGATCGGTTCCCGGGGCGAAAGTGTTAAGCGGCTGTGAAAGCTTGGAACCGTCCCTGTAAAGGGCGACGGCTTTTAGCGCGTTTTTCCACGAGAGCATATACGCGCCTTTTACGTCGTCGTAATTGGCGGAATTGGGCATATTTATGGTTTTGGAAATCGCTCCGGAAATGAAGGGCTGTACCGCCGCCATCATGCCGATATGGGCTGTCCATGATATGGAGCGTTTTCCCTTCCTGCCGGAAGGAGCCGCCGTGTCAAAAACGGCGTAATGATCTTTTTTAAGGCCGGGAGCGCCCTCAAGACCCATTGTGCCGCAGGCGAACAATTCCGCGTCTTCAATATCCTGAGAGCTGAAACCGAGGTGTTTAAGAAGACTGAACCCTTGAAGCGACCATGTGGATTCAGGGATATTAAGGGTTTCCTCGACAAACGATTTGCCAAGTATATACGGATTAAAAACGCCGTCAAGATTAAGAGCAGTTTTTACCGCGTCTTCAATTGCGGCAAGGGCTTCATTTGTAAAACCTTTTGCTTTAAGAGTTTCATGGTTTATCGCGGGAGCGCCTTTTAACGTTTTTCTGCCGGTGGCGTAGGCGACAATTTCTTCGATAGCCTGAGGCGAATAGCCTAAATTTTCAAGGGCGGGAGGCACTGATTGATTGATAATCTTAAAATAGCCGCCGCCGGCGAGTTTTTTAAATTTAACAAGCGCGAAATCAGGCTCAATTCCCGTGGTGTCGCAATCCATTAAAAGGCCTATTGTGCCGGTGGGCGCGATTGCGGTAACCTGCGCGTTGCGGTACCCGTGAGCTTTGCCCAATTCAAGCGCCCTATCCCATGCGGATTTTGCCGCGTTCAAAAGATAAGCCGGGCAATGGGCGGGATCTATTCCCCTGGGAATCGTGTGAAGCCCCTCATACTCGCCGTCAACGGCGTTGTTGGCCGCCCGCCTGTGGTTGCGTATAACGCGCAACATATTTTCCGCATTTTCACCGTAACGCGCGAACGAGCCGTGCTCCTGTGCCATGCGGGCGGATTGCGCGTATGCTTCGCCTGAAAGAAGCGCGGAAAGCGCCGCCGCTACCGAGCGCCCCTGATCTGAATCGTAGGCAAGCCCCATAATCATAAGGAGCGTTCCAAGGTTGGCATAACCTAAGCCCAGCGTACGGTATTGATAGGAAAGCTCCGCAATACGCGAAGACGGAAACTGCGCCATTACTACGGAGATTTCAAGAACAGTAGTCCAGATGTCAATCGCGTGAAGGTATCCGTCAACATTAAATTCCTTTTTTCTTTTATCGTATAACGCGGCAAGGTTTATTGACGCGAGGTTGCAGGCGGTATCGTCAAGAAACATGTATTCCGAACACGGATTTGAAGCGCGTATCTCGCCGCCTGCGGGACATGTGTGCCAGTCGTTAATAGTAGTGTGGTATTGAAGGCCGGGGTCGGCGCACTGCCAGCTTGTCTTCGCTATATCCGACCAAAGTTTTCGCGCCTTTACGATTTTAACCGTATCTCCCACCGTTCTGCTTTTTAACTGCCAATCTTCGTCATTTAATACCGCTTTCATAAAATCATCGCTAAGGCGCAGACTGTTATTAGAACTCTGCCCGGAAACGGTATTATAAGCCTCATCGTCCCAAGATGTGGAGTACTGGGAAACATCGACCTCTTCATCGCCCTGCTCAAGTCGGCGCAACTGCTGGTACAGGTAGGACGGCGGTATTTTATCACCTAACGCCGCTCTTAAAACCATCGCAAGCTCATGGTTTTTCTCGGTGTTAAATTTATCGTCTTCAGGCCCCCTAAAACCAGACAAAGCCCTCTTAATCGCATCGATATGTTTTTTCAGTATCAAAGACCCCGTTACCATGGAAGCGACTTTATGCTCCTCCGCCGCTTTCCAATTTATGTACTTTTCTACGTCGGGATGGTCAACATCGAGCGTAACCATCTTGGCGGCGCGTCTGGTCGTGCCTCCCGACTTAATTGCCGACGCCGACCTGTCGCCGATTTTTAAGAACGACAAAAGCCCCGATGAAACCCCGCCGCCTGAAAGAATTTCGTTCACTCCCCTGATGCGGGAAAAATTAGAACCCGTTCCCGAACCGTACTTAAACAATCTGGCTTCACGGGTCATAAGATCCATGATGCCGCCCTCATTTACAAGATTGTCGTCTATAGAGAGGATAAAACAGGCGTGGGGCTGTGGGCGTTTATAGGCGCTTTCAGACTTAACAACTTTTCCCTGCGCGGGATCAAAATAGTAATGCCCCTGCGCCGGGCCGTCGATCCCGTACACGGAATACAAACCGGTATTGAACCATTGCGGACTGTTAGGCGCGGCATATTGATGGGCAAGCATATAACAGGTTTCATCATAAAAGGCCTTTTCGTCTTCCTGACTTTCAAAGTATTTGTTCTGCCTGCCCCACTCAAGCCATGTGTAGGCAAGGCGGTGAAAAACCTGACGAGCGTCATGTTCCGCGCCGTCTTCTGGCAGGGTATTTCCCGGATCCTCGGAATTATTTCCCGTTTTTGCCCATTTCTTCCATTCATAGATTTTATTCTTTGGGACTCCTGCTTTACGGAAGTATTTTTGCGCGATAATATCTGCGGCAATTTGACTCCAGAACGCCGGCACAATTACAGTGTCCTCGGAAAAAATCGGTTTGCCATTCGGGTTTCTAATCTCGCTCTTGCGCCGTTCCCAAACAATATCAAAATACGGACCGCTTTCGCAGTCAGTGAAAAAACGTTGAATTTTCATCCCCAAATCCTTTTTATATCAAGCGCGGCATGACCACACAGATAGCGTTGTTTTTTTTGAGTATACACCATATAAAGCGGTGTGGCAAGATAAAAGAAATAAATTTTATTTTTTATGCGCAAGCGTGAAAAATTCTGTCATTTATCGCGTTTCCAAGCCCCTCTTGAGGTGCTAATTGCGCAAATATTCTTAATATTTTACCATTGTCCATCTCATGAAGAGTATCAAAAAAGCGCGATGCCGCTTCCAAAATCTGCCCTGTCTCGGAAAGAACCCTAATAACAGCCGATTTTGGCGGTTTTTGGGCGGAAATCCAAGTCTCCCTAGCTGACCCGTCAAAAAAAATGAATCCGCTATCTTTTTCATACGCAATTTTTTCAATATCTTCCATATTAAATGCGACAAGCGACGCATTAGGAGCGTAATGGCTTTTTAACTGCCCGGGAGAGGCAAGACCTTTGGAAACATCCGTAACAGGAGAGCCGTCCTCAACCGCTCCTATCAATTTTTCAATTGCCTCTTTCGGCGTGCCGCCCGGCCTGAGTATTTTTACGCATGACGGATGGGAACCTTCGCCGCAACGGGATTCACCAGTACCGCCCGTTATGTCGATCACGGTAGATTCAAGCCCGATACGGGTGGGGCCACCGTCGAGGATCATATCTACCCTATCGCCAAGTTTATCGCGCACATGTTCCGCTCTTGTAGGGCTTAATGAGCCGAACGGGTTGGCGCTAGGAGCCGCCACCGCTCCCGAAGAAAGCGCAATAAGTTCTCGCGCCACATCATGATCGGGAAAACGGATAGCTGCGGTTTCCAATCCAGCGGTGGCAATTCCGGGTATTTTTTTATTTTTAGGCAAAACAATGGAAAGCGGTCCCGGCCAAAGATTCTCCGCCAGCAAAAAAAGTTTTTGCCGTGTTTCTTTACTTAATACTGAAAAATCCGCCGCCTTTTCAAGAGCGTCAAGCGCGGCAATGTGAATAATGAGCGGATCAAAATGAGGCCGGTTTTTTACCTCAAAAATTTTCGCGATAGCCGAGGCGTTAAAAGCGTCCGCTCCAAGCCCGTAGACCGTCTCAGTAGGAAACGCGACAAGCCCCCCATCACGCAGAATTTGCGCCGCTTTTTGGAGAGAGTCATCTGAAACTGAAAAAAAATTCATATTAATAAAGAATACAATAATTACCGGAATACCGACAAGCGGAAAAAAGTTAAAAAAATTAATTTTCGGTCAAGCGCCATACATCTGCACGCCATATATAAGTAACAACAAAATTGTTGTTAAGGAGAGTAAATGAAAAATCAAAATCCTACCCAGTACGAGTGGGGACCCTTCCCTTTCGAGGGCGGGACGCAAGTCTTTGACATCCGCCACGACCCGGTATTCAAAGCCGTATTCACCAGAGACACAGCAAAATCTAGAGCCGCGCTATCCGATCTGATCTCGGCGCTTATAGGCAGCGTTATCAAGGTGGACACAATCACCGCCAACGAACCGCCCGTCAGCGACCTGCGGCAGCGGTATCTGCGTTTCGACATCGCCTGCAAAACCAAAAAAGGCGAGCCGATAAACGTGGAAATGTCTTTTAACCCAAAAGCAAATGAACTTGTGCGTCTTGAGTACCACGCCGCGAGATTATTCGCAGGACAGGAGCTTCACGGAAAAGGAAAAAATTATATCGATTTGAAAAAAACGTATCAAATCGCCATTCTAGCAAAGAAAAAATTTTTTCCCGACAAAGACCTTATACACGAATTTTTCTATTATGATCCCAAAACCCAAATCTCTCTTGGCGGAAAAACCAAAATAATAACCGTTGAACTGGAAAAGACGAAACCCATAGCCGAAAAACCGATTGAAAAGATGACAACTGCGGAACTATGGGCTGTGTTTTTTGAATATTTGACAGATTCCGAAAAAAGGGCTAAAATTGTTGATATAATAAATAGAGAGGAGGGCATAGCGATGGCGGTAAAAACCATGAAAGGCTTCACGCAGAAAGAATTAGACTACATACGCGAATCGTATCGGATAAAATGCGATATGGACTATCAAGACGAAGTGGTAACCGTCCAGCGTAAAGCCCGTAAAAATGGCCACAGAGAAGGCCGTAAAAGAGGCCGCGAAGAAGAAAAACTAATAATCGCGAAAAATTTGCTTGCAAAAGGTTCTTCCTTTAAATTTGTTCATGAAATTACAGGACTCTCTTTAGAGAAAATTAAAGATTTAAAACAGAGATAATCAATAAAGAGGAGGGCATAGCGATGGCGGTAAAAACAATGAAAGGCTTCACGCAAAGGAAATTGGATTATATACGCGAGTCATATCGCATAAAATGCGACATGGACTATCAGGACGAATTGGTGACTGCCTAGCGTAAAGCCCGTAAAAAAGAAAAGCTTAAAAATGCCCGAAAAATGAAAGCTGACAATATGCCTGTGTCTCAAATAAGTAAGTATACCGGGCTATCCTCGGAGATAATTGCCAAAATATGATATAAAAAAGTTCCCTTTGAATGGCTTAGAATACGGCCAGCGAACAAAAAACTTTTTCCCTCTTCCCTTATTCCATCTTCCAATTGCCGTCACTCAACAGATACTTGCCGGATTTTTTACCATTAGAGGAATAGAATGCGTCAAAATTCTTTGCGGTCGTATACAGGACTTTTCCGCTAACGTCGGTATAAACTATATTGCCCCTGATCCGTCCGTCTGACGGGCGAGCGTCAAAAACCTTGCTGCCCAAAGTCTTTAGGGAAGCTGGAATTGTAACGCTTGTTATAAAATTATTGTAAAACGCGCCGTCCCTTATTGTTGTTACTCCGCTGCCAATCACTATCGAGGTAAATTTATTGCCGGAAAAAGCGCCCTCCCCTATCGTTGTAACGCTTGCGGGAATATCAATTGTTTTAATTTTATTGTTAAAAAACGCATAATCATCAATTACCGTCACGGAGGCGGGCAAGGTAACGGCTTCCAGCATATTGTTGGAAAAAGCCCCCTTGCCGATGACGCTAATTTTTGAACCCAATGTTACAGTAGCCAGCTTATTACCGCTAAACGCTCCCCTGCCGATAGTAGTAACATTATTCCCTATTGTTACAGTTTCCAGACTGTTAAAAGAAAACGAGCCGTCCCCGATAACGGTTACAGAATCGGGAATAGTAACCTCTTTTAACCCCTTCCCGATAAAAGCGCCATTGCTTATTATGGTAACTTTTTTGCCGTCAATGGTTTCGGGAATTGACAGGGAATCCGCCCTGCCCGTAGAACCGATAATTGTAAGGCCGGAACTGTTATCTTCCACCTTTATTTGCAGTCCGCTGTCGGCAAAAACAACTGCGGTGAGGAATAAAAACAGTAAAAAAAGCGCTTTTTTCATCATATTAATTATAATGCCGAGCTTAATGGCAATTCAAGGGGATTTTTATCACGATTTTTACCACGAACCACACGAACTTTTTGCACATATCTTGTCGTTGTTCGTGTTGGTTCGTGTGGTTCGTGGTAGAAATTCGAAAAATTTTAGGTTGAATTATCTTTGAAACTACGCTGTTTTTGGGTTGAATTTTCTATAAAAGTATGCTATTTTTGGGTAAGGAAAAATGGAAACAAAGTATTTAAAACGAAATATCGATGAAATACTCCTCTCATGGAGTCGGGAAAAACAGCCTGACAGGAAACCTTTACTCTTGCGGGGGGCAAGACAAGTAGGAAAGTCCTCCGCTATAAAACAATTAGGGACGCATTTTAAAAATTTTATCGAGATAAACTTTGATGAAAACAAAGAGGTAAGAAGTTTTTTTGAAACCTCTCTTTCCCCTCAGGAAATCTGTGAACAACTTGCGCTTTATTACCATACGCCGATAATTCCGGGAGAAACTCTGCTTTTCTTTGATGAGATTCAAAGTTGCCAATCTGCATTGGCAAAACTTTGCTATTTTTATGAAAAGTATGCCGAACTTCATATAGCCGCCGCCGGATCTCTTCTGGAATTTGCCCTTGAAGAAATACCGTCATTTGGCGTGGGACGCATTCGTTCCCTTTTTATGTATCCTTTTGGGTTTGATGAATTTTTAACCGCCTTAAATGAAGAAGACCTCTGCGAAGCTATTAAGACCGCTTCTCCTGAAAAACCGCTTGCCGAACCCATTCATCAGCAGGTTGTGGGCAGATTTAAACTATTTTTACTTTGCGGAGGAATGCCTGAAGCCGTTTCACAATATGCGCGGAAACGGGATTTGCTTAGCGGCGAACTTGTTTTGAATGATCTAATAACCGTGTTAAAAACAGACTTTGCCAAATACCATAAACGCATCCCGCTTCTGCTTCTTAATAAAGTTTTTGAATCTGTAATGCATCAAACTGAAGGAAAGTTTGTATATGAACGAGCCGCCCCCGGCAGTCCAAGTGCGGCGGTCAAGCAAGCGCTTGAACTCCTTATTATGGCGGGGCTTGTTCATCCTGTTACTCATACCGCCGCTAACGGCATTCCCCTTGGCGCCGAAGCAAACAGGAAATACCGCCGGATTATTCCCTGCGATACCGGTCTCTTTTTGCATACCCTCGGCCTCCGTTCTGAAATATTGCCCGCCAATGATTTTTCAGCCGTTAATCGCGGTTCTTTGGCGGAAATTTTTACAGGGCTTGAATTATTAAAAGCCTCTTCCTGTTTTGCCTTACAGGAATTATTCTACTGGCAGAGATCTGCCAGCCCCGGTTCTTCACAGGGTAAGGCCCAAGTTGATTTTGTCGTTCAGAAAGGTTCCAGCATTATTCCCATAGAAGTTAAATCGGGAACTCAAGGCAGTATGCAAAGCCTCCGTCTTTTTATGAAAGAAAAGCATATTAATAGGGGCATACGGACATCTTTGGAAAATTTCGGACGTTATGAGAATATTGACATTTATCCGTTATATGCAATTGGGAATATTGTAAGGAAGTAAACTCCTTAACAATCCAAAAACTTCACACTAAGAATTTCACACTAAGAACGCTAAGAAAGAGAAGAACACAAAGGAAGAGGAAGCCGTAAGTTTATTTAGCGAGTTCATGGTAAAAAAAATTTCCAAAAAAACTACATTTTTCAGTCAAGCAAAACGCCACCTTCGCACCCATATAGGGATATCAACTTTTGATATAAACATTGTTTCCGGGAGTAAACTATGCCGACGGTAAAAAAGAAAATGAACATGGAAGAAAACATGGATTCAGACTCAGCGCGTATCTCATGGCACCCCGCTTTTGTGGAAGCCCTGCAAATGGAACTTCATGAGTATCAGGACATTCTGGAATTTCATCCCGAATACCAGCTCACTTCCGAGCCTTTGCGGATAGACTGCCTTGTCATAAAAAAAGCGAAAAACGCGATTATTAAAAAGAACATCGCCGTCATATTCAGGGAGTGGAATCTTCTGGAATACAAAAGCCCTGGGGATTATGTGTCTGTAGCCGATTTCTACAAAGTTTACGGTTATGCCTGCCTTTACGCGTCGTTTAACAAGGTGCCCATAACCAGTCTGACGGTTTCTTTTGTAGAAAGCCGTTACCCCAAAAAACTGCTGAAACATTTAAAATATGAGCGTGGTTATAATGTTGCGGAAACTGGTTTAGGGATATATACTGTAAGCGGGGACATATTACCCATACAGGTAATTGACAGCAGCAGGCTTTCTGCGGAAGAGAACCTGTGGTTAAAAAGCCTGAGCAATAAACTGGGGTATGATGAGTTTTCGTGGGTAAGTGATGAAATAGAACGGCAAGGAAAAGCGGCGCGGTTAGGCGCATATTTTTATGTAATAGCCGGAGTAAATGATGCGGCTTTGAAGGAGAAAATAAAAATGAAAAATAGGTTTGATCAAGTGATTGAAGAAACAGGCTTGGCTGCCAAATGGGAAGAACGAAAATCGTTCAGTATTGCGCAAAACATGGTTAAACTGGGGCTTCCTATTGAAACAGTTATATTGGCTACTCAGCTTGATCCTGAAAAGGTAAAAACATTGTATCAGGAAAAAGTGGTTAGTGGAAAGAGCTAATGGAAAAACACGCCAAGGAGATAATGAGTATGCTGACGACAAAATGGAATTGGGATACAGCGAAGGAAGTGGCTAGTGGTTAGTAGTTAGTGATTAGCAGATAGTTTGTTTTTAGTAAGCTAAGAGTAATTGCAACAAGTTTTTGTTCGCTTCTTGTTCGTACGCAATGGCGGAGGTGTCCAAAAGAAAAATTTCTACCACGACCCACATTCACCTGACCACTCTGGAGTGGTCAGGCAGGCCACCACGAACTTTTTGCACATATCTTGTCGTTGTTCGTGTTGGCTCGTGGTAAAAATTCTTCCCCTCTTTCTTCGTGTGAGAACCCTCCCGTAACCCACACAAAAAAGCCGCCCAAACGGACGGCTTTCTTTATTTACTGTTTGCTCAATCTTAGTTAGTAGCGTTCACAGCGCCAGGCACTCCATTTCTGGTAGCGCCATTAAAGTCCGTTGATGGGAAGCCAGCAGGAGTCGTAGTTATGAAGTTTTTCAAAGTGGTTGAAGGCTCGAAAGTGGTTACATTAAACGGAACGGTTGTAAGACTACTCAAAGAACCAGTGCCAAGTCTTTGGTCACCCTCTGCAGACGTCCAACCGCATTGAGTTTTTCCGGTTCCATCCTCTTTATCAACCACATTGTAGCCGCGTGAATATACCTTCGCGGAAGCAACAGCAGTACTTTGGTCAACTATAGGTCCCCAATCGGTGGCTGTATTTCCATAGAACAGGTTCCCTGTTAGGAAAAGACTTCCACCGCCTACAAAAATCGCTCCGCCCCACTTTGTGGCTGTGTTATTGTAGAATGTGCATCCTCTCACCGTAGTAGATAGGGACTTGCTTGTTGTATAAATAGCGCCGCCATAGTTTGCCCGATTGTCGTTGAAGATACAGGATGTTACAGTGAGAGTTCCAATATTATAAATAGCGCCGCCTAAACCAAAGCTGGCATTTAATTCTCTGCCGCCCTTAAAATGAACACGATTAATACTTACCGTCTTGCCTTCCTTTATTTCAAAGAATGAACCGCTAATATTATCCGGCCATGTACTGTCCCGTGTGATAACCGCGCTGCCACCTTCAATAATAATGTTTTTAGTTATATCTATGCATGATTTCAATGAAATGGTTTTATTTCCTGATAGATTAAGTGTTATTGTATCTCCATCTTGCGCGGCCGCAATAGCAGCGCGTAATGATCCCTCGCCGGCATCGGCATTACTAGTTATATTTGATGATGATGATGACGATGATGAGATTGTGTACTCTTGGAAAAGTTCATCACTATAAACGTTATCTTTTACAGCAATAGCTCTTAGTGTAGTAGTAGAGCTTATCAAAATTGGGGATGAGTATGTAGTACCGTTAATTGGGTCACCTGCATTTGTGCCTGTAGTATATTTGATGGTCGCGCCTGATGTTGTTGTACTAAGGGTTACAGATTGCCCTTCGGTGTAAATTCCTCCGGGCGGGTATGCCGAAGGTATTGCCGTAGAGTCACTTTGATCAACAGTTGCACCAATCTGGTAGTATTTTCCATTCTTTAAGGGAGCATTTTGTGAGCTTGAGATGGTCAATTCTTCACCGTCAGGGTCAAATGCAAATGTGGCTTGTCCGTTCGGTTGATTGTTCCTTGCTAACTTAAACGTAAAGACATTCTGCGCTCCTCTCTCATACGTATACGTTTCGCCGCCTGACAACACTTTCTGGCCGCTTTGAAATTCAAAAGACGGTCTAGGCTCTGAAGCTTGCAAGGCTTCTTTTGTGTACCATTTTCCAAGAAGCTGTTCTTCTGTAATCTGATCATCACAACTTGTCAGCATTACTCCAAATACAACTGTGAATACCAGAATAATTAACGGTATTCCCACCCACACTTTTCTACTTTTCATTCTTTCCTCCTAATTTTCCGCCCTCAGGCGGCGGCAGTCTTTGACCGCCATAAATAATTGATTTTATTAACCCTAATATATCTTAATAATCATTTTTTTTCAATATATTTTCGCGGTTTTTTCCCCAAAAGAAGAGGGGAATAGGTGGTTTTTGTACGAGGGCTTAACTTGAAATTTCACGATAAGATAGCGGACAAAACCTTTCCCTCCTTTGTGTTCTTTGCGCACTAGCGGTTGCCCAAAGGCAACCTTGCTTTTATTACAGACGGCGACCTTTATTGGTGCTACGCTGTGCAGCATTTTTCATCTACACGGCTATGCCGTGCGTTTATTTAGCGTCTTTGTGATCTTTGTGTGAATCTTATGGCAAAAAAAGAGTAAACCAAGTCGCTTATTTATGAGCTGGTATCTCAGTCTTCTTCATCATCAACCAAACCTTCCGCCTCCGCCAACTCGCGCAATTCGCGGAGTTTGCTTGTAAGCAGCGTTTTCTCCGGTAAATGCGTCTGGTAATTAGCTATCATTGCCGGCGACATACTGCGTCTAAGCGCATACTCTACAACAGCATTGTCTTTCTTTGAACATAAAATTAAGCCAACACTTGGATTTTCATTCTGCTTTTTTACGTCACTATCAAGGGCTTCAAGGTAAAATTCAAGTTGTCCTAAATGCTCCGGCTTAAAATGCCCTATTTTTAACTCAATTGCAACCAAACAGGAAAGCTCACGGTTATAAAATAACAGGTCTATGTTGAAATCCGTATTACCGACTTGCACACGATATTCTTCGCCGATAAACGAGAAGTTTTTCCCGAATTCAAGTATAAAATCCCGTAAATTAGCAATAATTGCCTTGCGCAGTTCTTTTTCATTATGGCGTTCAGGAACATCAAGAAACTCCAGTACATAACTATCACGCAATGCGGTCAATCCGGCATTTCGAGACAGAAACAATTGATTTTTTTCGTTGGAAATCATCGTCCGCTCATATAGACCACTGTCAATCTGACGTTCCAGTTCGCGTTTGGAGTAGTTATTCTTCGCAGAAAGCAACAAATAAAATTCCCGCTCCTCATCGGATTTAGCCGCCATCATAATAATGATATTGTTCGTCCAGCTAGTTTCTCTCACCATTGGTGAGAGTTTTTCGTTTCCGGCATAGGTTTCATAGAATTGCTTCATTCGCCAGATATTTTGAGGCGAAAAGCCTTTTATGCCCTTAAAGTGAGATTGGATAAACCGTGAAAACTCCTGAACGACCGATTTTCCCCAGTTGGCAATGGTAACTTTTTCATTAATAAAACGCCCGATTTCCCAATACATAGAGATTAATTCATGGTTTATCGCACGAAAGGCGTTTTCACGGGCATGTTCTATAATTGAGATAACTTCCTCAAATGATACAACGGTTTCACTTTTTTCTGTCGGCATAGTTTACTCCCGAAAACAAGGTTTTATATCAAAAATTGATATATCCTATATGGGTGCGAGGTAGCGGTTTTGCTTGACTGTTTTTAAAAATTTTTTGAAAAAATTTCTCACAAAAAGGGAATTTTTTCCAAAGAGACTCACACAAAGAACACCAAGATACAAAGATCACGAAGAAAAAAAAGCCGCCCAAACGGACGGCTTTCTTAATTTGCTGTTTACTCTCTTACTTCAAAGCACCCGGCGCTCCAGGCCAATTTCTGGTATGACCGTTAAAGTCTGTGGTTGGGAAGCCTTGAATGGCCGTCGAAGGCATAACACCCTCCAGAGCAGAACCAATAGGAGGCGCAAGAGTGTCTGTATTAAACGGTGTATCGTTGATACCTAATGCCGAGAGCAACTTGTCAGTTGTTTGCCCCCCCGTCCAACTGCCTGAACTGTATTGTACCAGCGCGACATCAGATACATTGTAACCGCCTGAAGTTACAGTCCCGCCTTCGCGGAATACCGCAGGTCCTTTGTTGGCGGGAGCGGTGTTTCCACAGAACAGATTTCCAGTCAGGGTAAGAGTTCCGGCGTTAATATATATCGCTCCGCCGCTAACTGTGGCTGTGTTAGTGTAGAATGTGCAGCCATTCACCTTCGTAGAGTTTTCTGTGTTAGAAATAGCGCCGCCTTTTCCTGTAGTATTTAAAGTAAAGATACAGGATTCTAAAGTGAGGGTTCCTCTATTATAAATAGCGGCGCCTGCGCCACCTGAGCTATTATCTTTGCCGCTTTTAAAATGAACACGGCTAATAGTTACAATTGGCGCAGAAGTATTGCTTTGAATTTGTAATAATGATTTACCTGTATTCGGATAGGTACCGCTCGGTTTAATAATTACGCCGTTTCCTAAAATGGTTACGTTTTTGGTAATGTCTATCTGAGTATTCAATTCAATTATTGTTACTGATGAACCAATTTCGATTATACCCCCAGCAGGCGTGCTACCTATCAAATTACGTAATGTTCCCGTGCCGGAATCTGCGTTACTGGTAACCGTATTTGACGCTGTAAAGACATAGGTTGCGGTAAGTGTATTGCTTGAAACGCTATCTTTGATTGCTATGGCTTTTAGCGTTTTTGTGGCGGCTGTTGTTGAAGTAATAGAAACGGGCGTTGTGTAAGCAGTACTGCTTGCCGTTGGGGTAGTGCCATCAAGGGTGTAATAAATTGCCGCATCTGACGTTGTAGTTGCAAGGGTTACACTTACAGTATTAGAAGTGGTGTAACTTCCCCCAGGCGGATCTGCCGTAGGCGTTGCGACAGTAGTGGCTGACGGCGGATTAAAGGTAAATGTCTTGGTAAGTACACTGCTGAAAGAGCCATCTTTGGCTGCTATGGCTTGTAGCGTAACTGTGGTCCCTGTTGTTGGGGGGGTTATAATAAAGGGAACTGAGTACGGAGTACCGTTGATTACTGTTGGAGTAGTGTTATTTAGAGTGTAATAAATTATCGCCCCTGTTGTAGCGGTGGCAAGGGTTACAGTTGGAGTATCCGTGGTTAAATAAGTTCCCCCATCTGGATTTGCCGTAGGCGTTGCCACATCAATGTGCGGCGCGGCAAAAACAAAATTGGCAGTCATTACATCGCTGTCAATCATGTTAGGTTTAACGGCATAGGCCTTTAACACAATTGTCGCGTCTGTTTGTGAAGTTATGGAAATAAAGGAACCTGATACGTAAGAAGGACTGCTTGTAGTTGGGTCATTGCCGTTTGTAGTGTAATATATAGCCGCATCTGCTGTAGTGCAGCTAAGGGTTACACTCGCAGTTTGCCCGTTGATGTAATTTCCACCATTCGGAGTTGCCACAGGCATATCCAAAATTGTGTCTGCTCCTCCCCCTGTGCCTGGATCACTACTGCCGCTTGTAACTCTGGTGTAATCTCCTGCCAAAAGGAGATCAGCTCTTGTTGCAATATTCAATTTATTGGTATCGGTAATAGTATAATTTGTCTCTTTATACGGTCTACTATCGCTTTGATTTTGTTTAAGAGTAATTTTGGTTGCGGTTGTCTCATAATAATATATTTTTGTGCCTATTTTTAATTTATGGTCACTTGTAAATTCGAC
>NZ_BDHF01000082.1:0-6455 GCF_054786115.1 Treponema sp. R80B11-R83G3
CTTCTATTACACGCGCAAAATCTCCCGTTTGATAATACGCGTGCGAGCGGTTGATAAGCGCGTCAACATAATTTTTGTTAAGCGAAATTGCGCGCGAATAGTCTTCGATGGCAAGCGTCATCCCGTTGAAGTTGTTTCTGGCGGCCATCTCCTCTCTTGCAAAACCACGGTAGTTGTAGACTTCAGCTTTGTTTCCATCCAGCCTTATCGCGCGCGTATAATCGTCAATAGCGCGGCTGTATTCGCGTTTTTTCATCCATGAGTTTCCTCGGGAAATATAGCTTTGCAGAAATTCATTATTGCGGTTTATTGCAGACGTGTATTCTGAAATAGCTTTATCAAAATCGCCTTTACGGTAGAATTGTTCGCCTGAAAGATAAGAAATTAAAGAAGGGTCGGCTCCCATCTGTTTTAGAACGTCAAGGTCGGGGTTTTCATAATTTAAAGGATCGATTTCAGAAACAAGTACGCCCATTCCCCTGATCTTGCTTAAGCCGGATAACGAGGACAACGGGCGCGAAACCTGATACGATACCCGAGCTTCAGTTTTGCTTTCAGGTTCTGCGGAGGAAACTTCTTCTTGTTCTTCTATGGCCTCTTCCTCAACTGGCGCCGGCTCTTCAATTTGCTCAACTTGAGTTTGAATCTCTTTTTTATCGCATTTAAAAAGGACGCACAACAGCGCTGCTATTAATAGTACCGCTAAAACAGTTGCTATTAAGAATAAAATCCGCCTATTCAACAGTGCCCTCTGTTACGGAATTTTCATTAGTAGCCGGGGTTGGTACAAATGTCCTGTATATAATTCTGACATTTTCCGTAGTTACGCGATGTTTAAGTTTCATTAAAAGAATCTGTTCTTCCGGATAGTAAAGCCAACCCGATGAATCATAGCGTTCAAACTGATTGTCTGGCCGCCATTCCATCCCGTGAATCTGGATTCTTACAAAGGGACGCACTCCGCGAATAATTAAGAAATGTGACAGGCCTGTCGGAAAGGAAATGGAGAGATTCAGATTGCCGTCTATGTATGACGCTCTGGCGGACGGAGAAACAGTCCATGCCCAGTGGCCTTCATTTGTTAACCATGCCGCCCTTGGGTAATAATCCGTGGGATTCAATATATTATGAAGTCTTCCGGCGTTACCGTTTGCGACTGCCGATAAAATCAAAGAACGGCCAATTTCCGACCATTCGGTATTTTGAGTTGAGTCCGCCCAAAAAACAAGCGCCTTTCCAAGCCTCATGCTGAATTCGGAATTATTGCTCTCGGAACTTGACGCGTAAACCGCGTCGTTTTCGGGGTCGCGGTTTAGGTTACTTGAAATTAGTGAAAGCATCTGGTCTGTCAGATGTTCAATTATGTTATTTGCTTCCGGCCTCCATCGCCTCATGTCATAAAACACTTCCAATAGCCCCGGACAATGATCCGATAACAGATGAGCGGGATTTGCGTTATAAATAATATCAATAACCTCGTTTGCAAGGACAAGATTACTTCGCGTAAACAGAAAATCAATAATATGTTCTTCTTTTAAAATGTTAAGCGATTTTTCCCTGATTAAACTGGTAATTAAATTATTTTTTTCATTTTCATAAGAATAAAATGAAGAATACGCGCTTGTCATTCCGCCGACATACGCAGATGATCTGAAACTATGTCTTGGGCTGTTTATAAAATTACGGGGGATTGACCCTATCGCCGCCGCGTAATTGCCGCGTGAAAGAGCCTGTGAACTATACGCGATTATGTCATCTTCAGACTGTAAAGAAGACGCATTTTGATTCCATTGGGTATAGCTTGTATTTTGCCAGTTTCTTAAAATACTGTCGAAATTTGACACCTGCGCTATTATATAATCCTCAGGGTTAAACGCCCTTTGTTTGCCTCTGGAACGGTATGAAATAAACGAGATGTCCGTTGACAGGCTCAAGTATCCGTTTTCCAGTTCATGCCCCAGACTGCTAAAAGTAAAACGCATTCCGCCGTACATGATGCCAAGCTGTTCCGCATCCCTGACAATTGAAGAACGGCGCGGAATAATGGGTATTTTAACTTCAGAAATGCCTCCTTCAAAAACAGCATCAATATGCAACTCCTGCCCCTTTGCGGAATCAATCGAACTGAAAGTGAGTGTTGTCCCTCCCGGTAAAATAAAATGCGCCGAGTTATCGGTAATGGTCATCATCTGGGGATTTACCGGCGTATTTACGCCGTTAGCGTTTGTCAATGTTAAGCCTTTTCCACGTTCTTCTTTTAATGAGAATTCAAGTCCGCCATAGAAAACTTTTACACCCCCTATAATTTTTTTCGTTTCCTGTTCGGTTTCCTGTTCAGTCGCCTGTTCAGGTGCCTGTGACTTTTGCAGGTAGCGGCCTTTTACAGTCATTGCCCCGGCGGAAATAGAAAAATTTCCCATATTGGAAAATTGTAGAATTACCAATAGGCAGAATATTACGCAGTACAGAACGGCAAGGATTATAATACGCGAAGTTAAAGGTTTTCTCATGAAATAAATCAACCCCTTGTACAAACACGGCTGTTGAATGTAACTTGCCGGTTTATTAATTATTGTATACTATATATTAGCATGAAAATAGAATTCTATGGAAGCGGTTTTTTTCTAAGGGCAATTTTGTTGTTTTTTCTTGTTTTTAGGTTTTCTCCCATTATTTGGTGCCAGGGAAATAATACGCAAGCCATCTTTACTGAGGTTGCCGCCCGTCTTGCCCGCAAGGAATACGCTTCCGCGCTGGAATTATTTGACGCGCTACCCGCCGATCAGAAAGCAAAGATTGAAATTCGCATTATGCAAGCGTCAATATTAAATGCCGCGGGCAAGACATCTGACGCGAAAAAAATAGCAAACGGTATTATATCAGACGACAGTAAAAATACGGAAGCTTTAATGATATTAGCCGATGCCGCCGCAGTTGAAGGCAAAGAAAGAGAAAGGCGGACATTTCTTGACAGAGTAATTGCCCTTGAGCCAAACAATGTAAGGGCGCTTAATGATTTGGCGAATATCAGTCTAAAAAACCAAAATTTAAAGGTAGCGGCAAGTTATTTTGACAGGGCGCTTGCCGCAGAGCCTAATAATGGAGAAGCTTTGGTAGGCCGCGCTACAGTATACCGTTATAACAGAGACCAGCGGAACGCGGAACGGCTTTTAAACCGCGCCACGTCTTTATATCCAGATTGGGCAAGGCCGCTTCATGAGAGGGCAAGGCTTTATAAAGGAGCCGGGCTTTACGATGACGCGCTTGAAGATTTAAATGCCGCTCTTTCACTTGATCCGAATAATTATTGGGCGCTTGTGGACTGCGGGCAGCTTTTAATGGAAATTAACCAGTTGCAGGAAGCTTTAAAAAAATTAAACCGCGCCATCGAAGTTGAACCTGATGTTTTTATGGCTTATGTATACAGCGCCGCGATAAAAGATGAAACTGGCGATTATTCAGGCGCTGAAAAAGATTATCTTTCCCTGACAAAATTAAAACCGGATTATTACTTTGGGTTTGAAGCTCTTGGCGTTATAAGAATGAGGAATAAACAGTGGGCGGCGGCCAGAGACGCTTTTCTTGACGCTTATAAGCAGGCGCCAAAAGAGTATACTTACGCTATTTTAGCCGCCGTAAACTGGATGCGCTCAGGCAGACAAACTGATCCAAAACAATTTCTCGCGCAGGTGTTGCGCACTGTTCCAAGAGATACTCCTGAGTATTTGATGATTAAACTTTACTATGATCTTTCAGGCGATTCAAATGTAGTTACAAGTCTGGAGAACGAAAAAAATATTTTTACAAAATCGCGTATGCTTTATTACCTTGCCTCTTATTATGATGTCAGGGGAAACAAATCTTTGGCAGACAGATATTATTTAATGGTTCAGGATCAAAATGCGTCAGGCTCGGTTGAGTGGCGGTTAAATGAAATGGCGCTGGCGGAACGCGGTCTTGGCAAAAAGGCGGAAAAATGAGCGGAAGTACAACAACGGTTACGTTGAACGGGAAGGAATTTAAATTAATTGGGACGGCGCATGTTTCGCGCGAAAGCATTGAAGAAGTGCGAAAAATTATTTGCGAAGAAAAGCCTGACATGGTTTGCGTAGAACTTGATCAGGGACGGTATAACTCAATCATGCAAAAAGATGATTGGGAAAAACTTAATTTGGCAAAAGTTTTTAAAGAAGGCAAGGGATTCCTTTTGATAGCAAATCTTGTTCTAGCCGGTTTTCAACGCCGTCTTGGCAATGAACTGGGAGTCAAACCCGGCGAAGAAATGAAAACGGCGGTTGAAGCCGCGCAGGAAATGGGTATTTCATTCAGTCTTTGCGACCGTGAGGTGCATACGACGCTGAGGCGTGCATGGGCGCGTTGCGGCTTTTGGAGCAAAGCCAAGCTGTTAGCCTCTCTTTTAGCCAGCGCTTTTACGACTGAAAAGTTAAGCGAAAAAGAGATAGAAGAGCTAAAAAATAAAAATGAACTTGACGGCATGATGGGCGAACTTGCAAATTATTTGCCGGCTGTTAAAGAAGTTTTAATAGATGAAAGAGACCGTTATCTTGCCGCAAAAATCTGGTCTTCCGCGCCGAGGGAAACATCGGAAGCAAATCATAAAATAGCCGCTGTAATGGGAGCGGGACACATTCAAGGTATTAAAACATATCTTGAAAAACTAAGTAAAGGAGAGGAATCTGCTGACGTAAGCGAATTGGAAAAAATTCCGCCGTCCGGCTTATTTTCCAAAATAGCGCGTTTTATTATCCCTGCCGCCATTATCGCCCTTATAGCTTTCGGTTTCATTCACGCCGGAACAGGAATAGGTTTTTCCATGATAACGCAGTGGATATTGTGGAACGGCTCTCTTGCCGCATTGGGCGCAATCATAGCCCTTGGCCATCCTCTTTCGATACTTGTCTCTTTTCTTGGCGCTCCAATAACATCGTTAAATCCCTTTATAGGCGTCGGAATCCTGTCAGGCATTGTTCAGGCGGCGTTTAAAAAACCGCGTGTCTCGGATGTCCAACGGCTAACTGAGGACGCAGCCAGTCTGAAAGGCCTTTACCAAAACAGAATCACTAGGGCGCTGTTGGTGTTCTTCCTCTCAAGTTTAGGCAGTTCTATTGG
Organism: Treponema sp. R80B11-R83G3; assembly: GCF_054786115.1. Taxonomy (NCBI): domain Bacteria; kingdom Pseudomonadati; phylum Spirochaetota; class Spirochaetia; order Treponematales; family Treponemataceae; genus Treponema; species Treponema sp. R80B11-R83G3. Next base: position 5,131 of record NZ_BDHF01000082.1, read on the forward strand.
CACCTTTGTCTCAATCCCCGCTATTGTGGGAAGGCTGTCCGGATAGGGCAATTTATATGTCCATGAACAGGGCTAATTTTTTTCACTTTTTTTTTAAAAATCCCTTGACATTTTTTCCCTCCATATTACAATTTGTAATATGAGAGCAAATTATATTATTAACGAGGTTATTACCACCGCCAGGCTTCCCCTAGAAACAAGGAATAAGCTCCTTGCCCTTGCCAGGATAAAGAACATGACAAAATCCGAGGTTATTATTAAATCTCTGGAGATGTACTACGAGCGCGAGGAAGGCGATATTGATTCTTTTTCCCTAGGAGATAAGGTTTTTGGCAAATACGGCTCAGGAGACGGCGACCGCTCCGTAACCTACAAGGAACGGATTAAAAAGAAGCTTTCAGACAGGATGAATGTTTGACAGATTCGATTCTTATAGACGCAGGTCCCCTTATTGCCCTTTTTGACTCAAGCGACAAGCACCATCGCAGGGTGCGTTCTTTCCTGAAGGCCAATCCGTTCAGGTATGTAAGCACGCTTGCCGTGTTTACGGAAGTTTCCCATATGCTTGATTTTAGCACCGCCGCCCAACGGGATTTTTATGAATGGGTAATGTACAAGGGCGTAATTATCAGCGATATAAATCAAAATGACATTCTCCGTCTTTTAGAACTGACCGACAAATATTCCAGTCTGCCCATGGATTTTGCTGACGCCACCCTTGTTATTACCGCCGAAAAAACAGGCATCCGCCAAATCATCAGCATAGACAGGGACTTTGACATTTACAGGCTTCCGGGGAAAGAACAGATTCAAAATATTTATAAATAGTTATCTAAGTGAAGCAAGTTCTCTGTTTGCTTGTTTTCTTACAACTTGCGGATATTTGGGGGCGTTTAGCAGGGTGAGTATTCTAATGCCTGTTCCGCTTAGCGGCGGTCCTGAAAAACGGCATAATGCGCCCGTCGCCTTGGCTAACGCTATCAATAAAGTTTCATCCTTTATACTGCCGTCATATGTTATTGAATGGAGAAATGTTTCAATTGCGAATCCTTCCGGGTCTACGCCGATGTCACCTATCGTTAACGCCGCCGCCGTTCTGATTGTCGGTTCATTATCTTTTAAAAAAATATTTACAAGCCAGGGAATTGTTTCCTGAGAGCCGATTTTACCTAAAAGATTAAGGGCGCCGAGCCGCAGTTGTATATGCTCCTGACCTGCGGAAATCGTCCCGGCGGAAATTGTCAGTAAAAATGTTGTCCAGACAGGTTCGTTTTCCCCCACATTGCCTGAGTTTATCGCTTCCGTAATTAGCGCAAGTTGGGCTA
>NZ_BDHF01000083.1:0-6158 GCF_054786115.1 Treponema sp. R80B11-R83G3
TATCTTGCAAAAATGTACAAAGAAAAAGTTGGTTTAAAGCCGCTCATAGAAAGCGGTTGGAACTTATCAGAAGCAGAGGCGGAATTTGGACCGGATTTTACTCGTCAATAGTATATATGAAGCAGCTGCAAATATTGACGCAGGCCGTAAAGGTTTTGCCATTGAAGGCAAAGCGGAAGAAGGCCGTGTTTCCTACAAAAAAGGCATAACGCAAGCCCTATCTGCTTTTAAGGAAGCCCAAGCCGCCGCCGACCCGCAAGCCCTCATCCTTGCCGAGTGGACATTTTTGGGGCAAGAACTTGAATTTTTGGAAAAATCAGACAAAGACAGCATAAGCAGTTTAACTAAAGCCGTCCGTTTTTTTGATGACGCTTTTCTTGCCCTCGAAGCCGTTGAAGGCTTACATTACGAGGTAGCAGAACAAACGCACCCCCACGATAGTGAATACCGTATAAAAGGCTTTCCGAAGGACTCATACCAAATAGCTTGTGGCAAACACCAGGCAAGGATAAAAAACATACTGAAAGCCCCCGGCATAGACCCCATAGAAAAGGCTTTATTAAAACAGCGTTTAGCCAATATGTCAACAGCGCAGACGGCGTATTTGGAAATTGCAAAGGAAGGCGTTGGCGAAATGAAGATAATAAGTAGAGGGCGTTGATTTAACTTGTCGCAAAATTTGCGACAACTGTCACAAATAGCAAAGTTTACCAAGTGGAATACTATAGATTTTATTGATATAAGATGACATGGGAAATAAAAAGGAAAGACACAAGCAAAAAGTTGCCGCACGAAACGCAAGACTGGCGAATGATCGTAAAAACATATATTTTCCCAATTTTACACAAGTATTAAACGTATCTATTCACGAAGGTTGCTATCTTATGACATGGGAACACTTGATACCGATTTTAAATATTCCATCGCCAAATGCTGATGTTAGTGTCTGGAATTTGGTAAATCGCACAAGAGACGGAAAAGCGTTAAATGGTTCTTATGTCAAAACGGCAGAGGATAAATTCAAAATTTTTCTAAACCCCACAGGATTTTCGTCCTATATTTATAGAGGCGAACATAAAGAATATGAACATTTTGAACCATCCTTACAAAGAGCCTTGCGCAAAAATGAAACAGATAAGATACAAACAACAAAACACTTCATTTCCGCATTGAAGAAATCTCCGATTTATGATTATTTCAAACAACCAATCAAATGGGGCGAGGAGAACCTAATTTTCGACATAGACGCGGAAGCCATAGCACAGCACTATGGTTTTGTTTCAAATTATTTGGATTTAACACGCAATGAGGACATAGCCAAATTTTTCGCCTACACTTATGTTGATGAAAAAACAAACGAGTATAAACTCATCGAAGATTTCGAACAATATTCCCCAACTTTATATAGGGCGCATATCACAGATATATACAAAAGATATGGTTGCGAACCGATAGGATTCCAACCATTTTTGCGACCTATAAAACAATGGGCACTGGCAGTCAATCTCGGCGAGAATTATAAGGGTGCAAAGGAATTGTTTGAAACTTATAAGTTAACCGACGTTAAAGAGGCAAAAAGAATATACGACAGCTTCAAGGGCGGGAAATTGTTGTTCCCAAAAGAACCAATGACCAATTTTATTGATAACTCCAGCCCGAAATTTTTGGACACATTGAATTGGAACACTGATTATGTAAAATTCCTATTGAATTGGTTAATAGAGAATATTGGGTGGAGAGTAGAAAGTCCCGATATTGATGAAGACATTGACTGAAATAATATTTGCATGCAGGATTTTAAGGTAAAATCAATATTTATCAACTAAATTTTATATTGAAAATGTGTAAAATATAAGATATTCTGACGGTAAGCGGAATTAAGTCATGGTTGGCTTAGTAAATAAGGTTTTTGTATGATTTCGGTATATGCGGTTTATTTGGGGAAGCAGAAAGAGGCATTGAGGTAATGAGAGGTATCTATGAAATTTAACAATGAAGCCGTCAATATCGACACCAAATTATGGATTAAAATAGTTACTGTTGTTCATTCAAAGAAAGAAATGTTTAGTATTGCTGAAATGAAAGAAATAATTGAAAATCAAAGATGTTTAATAGAAGGTAGGGACACATAATAAAATGTATTTTTCTGATATTTTCTCTATTACTGAAAATGACATCCTCAACTTAATAACTAATAAAATATCTGAACAGAAAACCCTGGAATTTAAACGCCAGTTGCCTGATAAAAACAAAGATGATGAAAAAATTAAATTATTACAAAGCATTGCCTCTTTTGCTAATACTGATGGCGGTATTATAATTTTTGGTATGAAAGAAAACAGTGAAGGTGAAGCCTCTGAAATAATTAATATAGAAACATCAACAGATGATGATTTTTTGCGACTAACAAGTATGGTTAAAGATAGAATATCTCCAAGATTGAACCCGCCCGAATTTCGTGAATTGATAGTTGAAAATAAAAAAATATACATTATGTGTATCCATTCTAGCTTTACCAAACCTCATTATGTAAATGGAAATTTTGTATTTTATGGAAGACATAGCTCAGGAAAATATCAACTTGATATTTCAGAAATCAGGGCTTTGTTTTTAAGCTCAAAATCTGCGGAAGAACAATTTGAAAATTTTAGAATTAACCGTATTATGAAGTTGAAATCGCATAGTTTTCCATTCAAATATTATTCAGATAATTTTTTTGTAATTCATATTGCATCATTAAATTCAATTAATAATAATATTCAATTATCTATGCCCAAAATAAAATTGAAAAACATTGAACTAATATCAAATATGTACGCTACTGGAGCAATTAGTAACTATGATGGATATTTATTATATGACTTTATTCCTGATGGTAAAATATACAGTTATGTTCAAATATTTCGAAATGGTAGTATTGAAACCACACATTTTAATTTATATAATCGTCAAAATGAAAAAATAATTTATGGTGATGAAAGCGTTTATCTTAGGATTAGCGAATTGAAAAATGGGAGTATTCAATTTACTGATTCAACAAACGCCGAAAGGCTGTTAAAGGAGCATAAGCGGAATATTAGATATTTTACCGCTTGGAGGTGATGAAAGCGTTTATCTTAGGATTAGCGAATTGAAAAATGGGAGTATTCAATTTACTGATTCAACAAACGCCGAAAGGCTGTTAAAGGAGCATAAGCGGAATATTAGATATTTTACCGCTTGGAAAAAATGGCTTGTTTGGAACGGAACGAATTGGAAAACTGACGAGGGCGGCGCTTTGATTCATGAGAAAGGGCTTGAGACCGTGCGGAACATTTACGATGAATTATCAAGGACTGCTGATTATCGGGAACGGATCGATATTGAGAATTTTGCGAGGATCAGCGAAAGCATAAGGAGGCGGGAGGCTATGATTAAAACGGCGCAATATATTCAGGAGTTGAATATTACCGCTGACGATCTTGACGGTAATCCGTGGCTTTTGAATGTGCGTAACGGCACTATTGACGTGGTAACCGGGGAATTCAGGGAACACAGGCAGGAGGATATGATCACCAAACTTGCCAATGTTGAATATGATCCTAACGCCGATTGTCCGCTTTGGAAGCAGTTTATCCGTGAGATTATGGATTATAAGCCGGAATTAATTAAATTTTTGCAGACCGCTATGGGGTGGGCTTTGACGGGGGATAATACGGAACAAACTATGTTTATTTTGTATGGGAGCGGGGCTAACGGAAAAACCACTTTTTTGAATACGATTCAATATTTGTTGGGCGATTACGCCACTTCCACGCCTACGGAAAGTTTTATGAAAAAGAACACGGATCAATACACTAACGATATTGCCCGATTGAGGGGCACTCGTTTTGTGTCCACTACGGAAGCGGAACAGGGGCGGCGGCTTTCCGAACCGCTTATAAAAAAGATTACCGGAAACGACCAGATTACGGCACGTTTCCTGTACGGCGAATATTTTAATTTTACTCCCAGTTTTAAAATTTTCATGGCGACTAACCACAAGCCTTTGATTAAAGGAACGGATCACGGCATTTGGCGGAGGATTAAACTAATTCCTTTTACCACTACTATCGCACAGGAAAAACAGGATAAGAACTTGGAAGCTAAATTGAAACAGGAGACAAGCGGTATTCTTAATTGGCTTTTGGAGGGGACGGCAAATTGGAAGCGTGAGGGTTTAATAGCCCCTGCTGATATTCTTGACGCTACTGACGAGTATCGTGGTGAAATGGACGTTATAGGAAATTTTATTAAGGAACGGTGCGTAAAGGACGGCGGTATTACGATTCGGATTAGGGATTTGTACAGGGCTTATGCCGATTGGTGCGAAGAAAATAAGGAACACGCCGTAAGCGAAAGGTTTTTTACTATGAGGCTTAAAGAAATGGGTTTTGTGCAGGGCAGGACGGCGGAAATGCGGTTTTGGACGGGGATTGGATTAGCGAAATAAAAAATAAAAAATAAAAAAGAAAAGAGAAAAAAGCCACAGGATTTTGTCGGTGATAAGGGCAAGCCTGTGGTTTTTTTCAACTTCACCCTGCGACTGCGGTTGTCGGTTCCCCCGTGCGCCCCTTTAATTGGGTAAACAAACAGGCGAATAATCGACGTTTTTTGACAGAAAAAAATTTGCTATTAACAAAATATGGCATTTTTTGGGGGCGCACGCTCCCCCCTGTAAAAAAAAGAAACCATTTGCATTACTCGAAAACGTATTACTTGATATAGAAGAAGGCATAAAAAAGAATATCACCGCCTTCACGCTTTCAAAAAAATACAGCCTTTCTGAAATCCATTTACGCAGACTTTTCAAGTTTGCGTTTAATAAAGCAATATCCGGCTACATACGTTCCCGCACGTTGGCGGAAAGCCTTAACGATATTTTACATACGGATAAAAACATAATCGACATAGCCCTTGAATACGGCTTTGGCTATGAGAATTCATACAGCAGATCATTCAGGCGTGAATTCGGCATATCGCCTGACAATTTACGCAAGACAAGGCAAATTATAAAAATACAGCCGCCCTTACACCTTTTTGATGAAAACAATTTAGATGACAACGCTTTCTTTGGTCCTGAATTTGTAGTAGTACCGCAGTTTCACTTAATAGGAAAGACGCACAAATTATCGTTTGAAAACGCCTTAAAAGAAGTCTATAATGCCGGAAAACTCTTTTGGGAGAATGATCGCCAACGGGTTAAAAATATAATAAATCCCGATGTTTATTTCGGTTTTACCCACAACATTAACCATGAAAAAAAATATTCTGAATTCTTAACTTCGGTTCAAGTGCGGAATTTATCTGATATTCCCCCCGGATTAAGCGGCGCTACATTCAATACTTCAATGTGCGCCCGTTTCCGCTTTATCGGGCAACATCAATATAATGACATTAACATAGAAACAGCTAACAAAATGTACGGAATAATTAGGAAATATATCAATGATGATAAATTTAATTACTCACTGTCTATGGATAAAGTCTATTTTGAAAGAATAGATTTTAAAAAATATAACGGGGATTTCTTTCAATTGGAATGTTATACTCCTGCAACGGAAAAATCCGCATGAATCTCAACCGTTTAACGCAATAGCTTATAAACCGGATAATATTATATGACGCATTTTATTACGAAAAACGACCTTTGTTCTTACTTGGTACATTATCATTCATTGTATAATTTTAATACCCTGTCAGGGGAAATCGGGGTTAAAAATGTTTTTAAGAAATTAGGGTCTATTCAATACGATCCGTTAAATGTGGTAGGGCGTAATCCGTACCTTGTATTACAATCGAGAATAAAAGGGTTTACTGCCGATATTCTTGATAAACTTTTATATAAAGACAGATACCTTGTTGACGCATGGGATAAGGAAATGTCAATTTATAGAACCGAAGATTGGCGGTTCTTTAACAGGGTAAGAAAAATTAAAAATGAAACATATAAAAAAATGCTTGCAAGGCGCAGTCAAACAGAAGTTTTATCTCATACAGATGAAGTAATAAAAGAGATAAAAAATCGTGGTCATCTTGAAGCAAAAGACATTAAACTGGGAAAATGTAAAACTAATCCCTGGGGACATAAAAATATATCCGGCGCAGCCCTCGATTATTTATTCTCCATTGGTAAATTA
>NZ_BDHF01000084.1:0-6006 GCF_054786115.1 Treponema sp. R80B11-R83G3
TTATTTCTATTTATTAATAATATTCATCGCAAAACAATTTTTGTTAGCTTGAAATCCATTTTTTTCATAAAAATTTATGGTTTTTTCAGTTTCTGATATTAATATGATATATAAATATGCTTTATATTTTTCTTTTACCATTGATAATAATTTTGAACCTATCCCTTTAGCTTGATATTTTGGATTAACAAGTAAATAATGAATATATGCCGTTAATTCACTGTCGTCCAAGACGTTTACTAAGCCCACAAGTTTTTCACCGTCCCATGCAGAAAATACCGAATCTGAATTATTTATTGCCTTTGATAATCTTTCAGGATACTTGCTGGATAACCATTTCAATGAAAGAAATAAATCTTCAACTATATTACATGGAATGTTTTTTATGTCTTTATAGGTAATTTTCATTGCTTTTCACTCCTATTATTTGTAAAATATTATCATTCTTAAATTGATTAAAATTAACATTTTCAATAATTTTCTCTGACCTTAAATTTTCAGCCACAATGCGGGACGGACACCAGCAACGCATTTGCCATCGGCGATGTTGCCTTTTAATATATTTTTTCTAAACATATCTAGTTTCATTAATATTCTAAGGGATATTATTGGTATAGCATATAGCTATCATTTCTTAATAAATGTTTCATATTTATTAAGCCATATACCAAACGATTTAAATGTTTTATGCAATAAATATACCCAAAGCAAGGTTACTATAGGGGAGAGTACAAGTAAAATAATAGTTTTTAAAATAGTGTAATCAAGAAGAATAGTAATTTTATAAACAAAATAACTGCAAAGCGGTTAAAATATTATTGAAGTGATTGTCGCAGGAACATATTTTTTAAATTTAATCCTAAGACAAATATGACCTAACAAATGTATTGTAAAACCAGCAAAGAATAAATACCATACAACATAATAGTCAAATAAATAAGATAAAATTGAAATAAGGGAGAATGAAATAAATTCTACTGCAACACCAATAGAAAATACCTCTAATGAACCTCCAAAATCAAAAGGCACATATGTTTTACCCCTCAATGACTTGATATATTCCTCGTTTTTTCTTTGATATAATTTTATGAACACAATTTCCTCAAAATCATGAATCATAAAGATAATAGGGAAAAGCCAAATAATAATGTAAAACAATTTCATAACAAACACTTTCCTTTTATTTATACTTTATGGATTTTCCAAAAAATCCTAATGCAACTTAACTATTCATTAATTTCATACTTTTGTCAATAGAAAATCGTTAAAAAACGTTTTTTTATTTCGTTTATACCCCAAATTTTTCCTCGATATTCTCAACCAAGTTTAGGCACAATGGCATATAACGTTCCGGCGGTAAAAGACGTTTGGGGCAGGTTATAGGGCAATGCGTAGCATTGACCCCTGCCCCAAATGTGGCGGAACAAAAGCGTGCAGAGGGCGTAAGCCCGAACACGCTTTTGTGTAGCCTAGCCCCGAAGGGGCGTACTTTTACCGTCCTGTTATACGGCGTTTGTCCGTACACTATATTAAAAAAAGAGTATTTTATTTACCAAAAAAACCTGACATGCCCTATTTTAACATAAGGCAAATTCTCTTAATATATCCAATCAACAATGCCAAATTCTTTACCACATGTATCGCAACTAAATACTTTTTCATATAGATCCACATAATTATTGTAACCATAATGAGGTATTGATTCCTTTTCTCTTATTGCCAGGGAATTGCAATATGGGCAATATTTAACAGTTGCTTCATAACCATGACAGCCTGTAAAAATAATGCCCGTAATAAAAACAAGAACCGCCAACAAAAAAACAGTATACTTTTTCATTTTAAGCCTCCTTATAATGGCCAAGGTTTATTTTGTTTCAACATTTCAACGCCAAAACGTTTTCCACAAGACTGACATTTATACATTTGAAATTCTGTGCCGTCTTTCAATACTCCTTTACCGTCTTCTTTTATGAGTGACGAGCCGCAATAGGGGCAGTAAGTTGTATCGTCAAACTGGCAAGAAACAAAAGACAATCCGGCAATAGTTAATAACAGAAACAGGGTTATTGCTTTTCTCATATATACCTCTCATATGTAATATATAATACAAAACAAATTTTGTCAATCAAATAGGGAAAATAAGGCTTTTTCCCCATATTATACAATAATTGATAACCACACTGTAGGCGCATTTTTTATTCATCCATTCCTTATCCATATATTCTAAAATCAAGTTTAGGACAAATGCCGTATAACTACTTGTATATGAAGCTTTATTTCATATAAATCCCAAATTTGGGATATATATGAAATTTATCATTTTTGGGGAATAGTGTCAATGTTATTATTAAAATGTAACTGACACCACTTTTTCATAGTGTACCTTCACTCCCGACCACCCCCATATATAGCGTATATTTTTTGCGTCATGGAATTCGTTTTTTTCCTTGCTATTTACAAACTATACAAGTGTATAGTATAATTATAACATGGATAAATTATCTGCTAGTGGGAAAGTTACAGGTTTTGCGTCTCCGGCACAGGGCTATGAAGATACGGCTATTGACCTCAATAATCTGCTTATTAAGAACCCTGCGGCTACCTACTTTTTCCGCTTGGACAGCGGCGACATGGAAACTCTAGGCTTGCTTAAAGGTGCGTTGCTTGTAGTAGACCGCTCCAAAACACCTGTACTCAATAACTTTGTCCTGATACGGCACGAAGGGCAATTTTTATGTCGTCTTATGACGGAACGCAACGGCTCTACTGTTTTTACAAATAGTTTAATCGACATAAAGCCCACTTATGATGACACCGAAATTATCGGAGTTGTTACAACTTCAATAAAGGAGCATTGATTTTATGATAATGCACATTGACGGCAATTCATTCTATGCCGCTTGCGAGCGTATATTTCGCCCCGATTTATACCACAGCCCAATAGCGGTATTAAGCAACAATGACGGAATTGTCATAGCATTAAATTCCGAATGTAAAGCCCTGGGCTTTAAGCGTGGAGACGTATTTTTCCAAAACAAAAACAAAATGGAAAAACTAGGAGTAAAAATATTTTCCAGTAACTACACCCTCTATGCCGATATGTCCGCTAGAATGAATTTGATTTACAGCCGTTTTGCCCCCGATGTCGAGGTATACTCGATAGATGAAAGTTTTTTATTTTTCCCCGATTGGAAAAACGCCGACTATACGTCAATCGGGCAAAACATAAAATCAGCCGTAACAAAAGAAACTGGTATCCCTGTATCTGTAGGAATAGCACCTAACAAGACGCTTGCGAAGTTGTGTAATAAATTGGCAAAAAAAAGAAAAGGCGTTTGCAACTGGCAAGAGTTAAACCAAGATGAAGAATTGGGCAATTATCCTGTAGGCGATATTTGGGGGATAGGGCAATCTAAAACGGCGTTTCTAAAAAAACAAGGCATAACAACCGCCCTTGCCCTCAAACACTACCCATTGGATAAAGCCAAAAAACACATGACAATTACAGGCTACAAAACAGTACAGGAATTAAACGGAATACAGGCAATAGACAAAATTGAAGAAGCTCCCCGACAAATTACCGCAGTATCACGCAGTTTTCAATCCCCTGTCTATGCGTTAGATGATATAATCACAGCCCTTTCCGAATATACCCAAGAAGCCGTAAAACGCATAAGGGACGAAGGCTTATCATGCAAATATATTAGCGTCTACCTTATGACCAACGCATACGCCGAAGGTGAGCAATACTTTAACCAACTCACCGCCGAACTTCCGTACTTATCGGCGTTTCTTCCCGAAATACAATCAGTCGCCAACGAATTACTAAAAAGAATTTACCGCCCAAATTACAAGTACCGCAAAGTAATGATAGCCCTAACAGGATTAGATTTTGATAGAAACCAACAATTTGATTTATTTGATAAAGGCTTTAATCGAATGAAGGAATTAGAACCCCTAATGCAAGCATTTGACACAATCAACAACCGCTACGGCAGAGGCACAATTAAATTAGGTTGCGGATTATCAGGCAAAAGACCAGTTGACGAAGAAACCAAACCCTTCTTATTAAAAAGAGAATATCTTTCCCCTTGCTATACTACCAAAATAAATGATATTCCGTTAGTATATTGATATGGGCGAATTATATATAGGCACAAGCGGTTATGATTACAAAGATTGGAAAGGCGTTTTTTACCCTGACAAATTACCTCAAAAAAAGTTTCTTGAATATTACGCAACCCAATTCAACAGCCTAGAATTGAACGGAACTTATTACAAAATGCCCACACCCTCACAAATGCAAAACATGATAAATCGCACAGACGGCAAAATAAAATTTACAGTCAAAGCGTTTCAAGACTTAACCCATTCCCTAGACAAAAGAAAATATCAAAAACTAACCGCCGAATTCAAAAAAGCATTAGAGCCGTTACAAAAAGAAAATCTATTACTATGCTCATTATTGCAATTCCCCCAAAGTTTCCATTATGAAAAAGAAGAACGCATTTATTTAGACAACCTAATAAGAGAATTCCCCGATATTCCCCTAGTAGTGGAACTCCGCAACACCAAATGGCAAAATTATCAAACCTACCAAGCCCTACGCCAACGCAAAGTAGGTTGGTGTATAACCGACAACCCCCAATTAAAAGACCTGCCAAAACTAGATTTCATCACCACAAATGACATTGCATATATCCGCTTTCACGGACGCAACGCCCAAAACTGGTACACAGGCGACAATGTAACCCGCTACGATTATATGTACACCGATAGCGAGCTACAAACTTTCATAAACCCTATTTTAGAATTGCTAAAAAATACCAAAATAGTCCAGTTATTTTTTAACAACCACGCAAAAAGCCAAGCCGTTGTAAACGCCAAAAAACTAGAATTGTTAATAAAATCCGTAACCGACACCGTTTTTTCATAGTGTACCTTGACCACCGCCCACCCCCATATATAGCGTCCCCTTCTTGTTAAGTTAATTAAGATAATTAATAAAATTTATGAGGGGGGAAGTCTCCCCCCTAGCTTCAAAGCCTTCGGCTTTTCCGCTACCCCTCTCGATCCGTTTATTCCTCTTTTTAAACACTCTTTAAAAATAAATATTTTATCTCCACTTTTTCAAAGTGTGAGCATTTTATTACACCCTATTACTTTAAATCGCTATAACCCTTTTGTCATGGTTTGCGAGTCCGTCGGTCAACGCCGGACGGCAAACCACGCCAACCCCTACGGGGTCAGGGTAATTATTCCCATTCGCATACAGTTACTTTTATTCGCTTAATGTTGCGCGGCATACACGGCACTCTTATTTTCATCATGGCAATTTTATGGGTGGGTGTAGGGCTTGCAAACATGGCGAATTTATTTTGCATAACGGCAATTTCTTGGGTGGGTGTTTTTGCCCTAACAGCGGGAGGATGGGGGTCGGAATTGTGAACCCCCACCCCCCCCACTGTTAGGGCAAAAACAATGCGGCGGTTTTGCTCACATAGTTAGCGTTAGCCCAACTTTTATTTTTTTTGTTCGATAGCTAGATGGGGCAAGGCGATTGAAAAGCAAATGGCGCTTATCCTAGTTTGATTATTTGTTATGTGCAAATATTTATATTTATAAAAAAAATATTTAAAAATATTTTTAAAAAATATTTAAAAAATAGTTGACAAAATAAAAAAAATAATATATATTTTTTATATAACATATTTCAGCAAGGTTATTTATTGACCTTGCCCCACTTGGCTGTATAGCTAGGCTTAAAACATTTATTTATATGTACCGCTTTCTTTATGGGGTGTTTTATGTCTACCTATTATCAAGTTATATCGTCTTATAAGTTATCTAAGGGAAAGCCTTCATTAGTAAACTTATCTTTTCATAGCACATCGGAATATTATCCTTTTATTGTTTTCTCTAATACATCTGTATTCTCCCATTCAAGATTTTTTCACTCTGTAACGGAAGCGGTACACTACATTAATTATTTATTTTCACGTTATC
>NZ_BDHF01000085.1:0-5658 GCF_054786115.1 Treponema sp. R80B11-R83G3
ATAGGCGGGATACTTTCCAAAATAACCGTAGCCGACCACGCAATAGATTTATACCGAGGCTTGAGAAAGAAAGGAATAACAATACGAAAACCGTATGATTGCTTGATAGCCTCCTATGCAATTCTTGAAGACATTTATCTTTTACATAATGATTCAGATTTTACGCAAATGGTAAACAACAGTAAATTAAAAGTTTGGTAAAAATTCACGTTCAATTAAAAGTTCAAGCCAAAGAAAACGCGAAGCCAAGGGTTCGCGCACCGTAACCGACACCACTTTTTCCTTATCTTTGATTTATTTCAACAAATTCTTGTCATCGTCCTGACGGCAATCTTGGATGTCGTCTACAAAAACAGTATCATTGACAATTTGATAAACAATTCGATAACGGCCATAAGATAATTTGTATCGGTACTTCCCAGATTCAATATAGGGCCTGTCCAAATATGGATTTATCTGAGGGTTGGTTTCAAGCTGTTTTCTTGTTTATATTCAGACGCAGAAATATCAGGAAAATTAACAATGACTTCACATTCTTTAATAGGCGGGATACTTTCCAAAATAACCGTAGCCCCATTATATCTACCTTTTACCGCAAGCATAATAATCCTCCATCTTCAATATATTCTTTTTCTCCCAAATCAGCAAGAGCCGCCGCAACGCCACCGCGCCTACCACACCGCTCCATGCCCAGCCTTCGCTCACTCCATTCGCTACGGCGCGGGCATTCCGCTCCTTACTTGAGCCTGTTAAACTAGGGGCGGACAAGCCGGAAGCCGCCTCGGCGGTTGTACGGGCTTTCTGTGAACCGAAACGCGGAACGCACCATCGCACCATTGTCGCCCTCACTCCCACCACGAACCACGCGGACAGTCCCCGAGGACGCGCCCATCGGATCGGTCTGCGACCCGCTCGAATAATTACCATACCAGTCCCAACACCAATCCCATACGTTCCCATGCATATCGTATAAACCCCATGTATTGGCGGGCTTTTCTCCTACAGGATGAGTCTTATAACCGCTGTTCGTAGAGTACCAACCGGTGTTATCGTTTATGATCGCTCCGGTATTATATGCGGTAGTTGTCCCCGCCCGGCAGGCGTATTCCCATTCAGCTTCCGTAGGCAGACGGTAGCCGTTAGCACCTCGGTTCCATGTTACGTTATCGCCGTTTCTGGTATACGCCGGAGTTAATCCTTCCTTCTGGCTCCTCTTGTTGCAGTACTCTACTGCGTCATACCAGCTTACATTTTCCACAGGCAGATTGTCCCCCTTAAAATCACTGGGATTTGTCTCCATTATTTCCTTATATTCCTTTTGCGTTACCTCGTATCTTCCCATGTAAAAACTGCTCACCGTCACCTGATGTTGAACTTCATTACTACTACGGCCTGGCTCGTTGGTGGGACTGCCCATTGTAAAGGTTCCGCCTTGTATGCGTACCATGTTGGCGGAGATGGATGCAGACTGTTGCGTGATTGTTGATTGCGTTGTTTGAGTGGTTACCGTCGTCGTCGCTACTTGCGGTTTACTGCCGAGATACGCTTGACCCGCAAACTGGTTATAGACAGCAGGGCGCTGTTGGCTGTTACTGGTGCGGACTACGTCGCCCATTGTAAGACGGAAGACTTCCGCTACTTCAATGCCGGGGGTTTTTAGACGCTCCAGCAAGTGGCCGGTAAAAAGGCCGTTTCTGCCAGTGCCGTCAGAGGCGGTAGAACCGGCGCTCGTAGCATATACGATGATGCTGTCCGCAGGCTGGTTGCCCACCACTTGCAAGCCTCGGCTGCCTGAGCGTTTCCATGCGAAGGGGTTGTCTCTGCAAGCGTCAAGGACTACCACGTTCAAATCGTTTCCCGCATTGTTCAGTTCGTCAAGCATTTCCTGCACGGAAATCGACTGTCTGCGGAGAAAACTTTCACTTTGAATATTAGCGTCAACGGGTATCAGGTAGTTCTCTCCATTGGACTGCACCCCGTGGCCAGCGTAAAAGAAAAAGCCGTAAGAATTTTTCGACCCCTTCAACCTTTTTTTAAGGTTCACTATCCCGTTTTCCATTTGGGACAGGTTCCCGTTCAGCACTTTCTCCACGGTAAAACCAAGCCCCTGGAGAGCGGTAGCCATATCGTTAGCGTCATTTACAGGATTGTTGAGTTTAGTAATATTAGTATAAGCCCCATTACCGATAACCAGTGCGTATTTCTGTTGCGCGAAAAGACCCGCAGTGAGGAAAAACGCTAATGTAATAAGAACTGCAATTTTTTTCATTTTATACTCCCCGAATAAGTAAAAATATACCATAAAACAGTGAGAAGTGAGCAGTGAGCAGTGAGCAGTATTTAGTATTGTTGCTTGTAAGATTATCTTACTTACCTGCTCACTGCCCACTGTTCACTGCTCACTATCTCCTACTTGATTTTTTTTTAATAAATTTATATCTTTTACAAAGACTAAATTAAGGTCATGGGCCGCTAGCTCAGTTGGCAGAGCATCGCCCTTTTAAGGCGGTGGTCGGGGGTTCGAATCCCGCGCGGCTCACTTATAAAAAAACGAAAAAACTCGCCGCCAGGTGAGTTTTTTCGTTTTGTGAGCCGCGCGGGATTCGAAGGGTTTTTACGTGCCAACGGCAAACGCGCAGGATGCGCGTTTAGTAAAAACCCCGGCCTGGAATGAGGCAACAGGATGTTGCCGAATGGAAGGCGAATCCCGCGCGGCTCACTTATAAAAAAACGAAAAAACTCGCCGCCAGGTGAGTTTTTTTGTGAGTTGGTTTCGTTATGACTCTTTCTACAATGTTATTTTACAGTTTTCCAACGAGCGCAAACGCTCTTCTTCAACTTTGACATGGAGATTTTTCTCCTGAGTGGGGATAACAAGCCCTTTTGGCCCGTTTTTGGCTCGCCTTAAATATTTTACCTGTGTGTAGAATAAATCGCCTTCGCCGTTATTTCTGCCCTTTGAATAAAAAATCGCAAGGTTTCCGGCATCCAGCAGTATCTCTAACGGAACCGATTTTCCAGCCCGTTGTTTTATAAACACATAGGAGCCGTGATAATCCCTCGCGTGGAGCCACATATCGTTCCCCTTTACATGGCGGCGCAAAAGTTCGTCGTTTTCATTTGCGTCCCTGCCAACAATGATAAGCCAATCGCCTTGTTTAAACGCAAGCCCCACACGCGCCTTTTCCTTTTTTGCCGAAGACGCTCTCGGCGCGGAAACGCCCGTCTTTAGCAGTTTTGCCAAAATTAACGGATTAGTTTCGCCTAACAAGCGTTCTAATCTGTCGGTTACTTCTTTAAGTTCCCTCTCCCCGCTTTCTATTTCCCGCTGAACATCGGCAAGCCCGTTCTTCGCCTTACGGTATTTTTCATAGTATTTCTGCGCCTGCGCCGAAGGGCTGACACGCGGCTCAAGCTCTATGCGAATATTTTCGCCTTCATACTCTGTTTCCAGCCATTTATCATCAGGTTTAATATTCGCTATATTGGAAAGAATAATATCGCCGTAAGTTTTTAACCGGTTCGAGTCCGCGAAAGACGTTTCTTTTTCCCGCAGCCGCTCAAGCGCCGCGCTGATTCTGCCCATACTGCCTTCGCAGGTTTTCCTTGCCTGTTCCCTTAACGCTTCAAGTGAAAGAGCGCCTCCCTGCGCGGCGTAAAACTCATCGATCTTTTTATTGAAGGAACCTTCTCCTAGGAGGGTGCGTATCTCATAAGTGCGAATTTCATGGGAGCGTACTTCACGGGCGCGAATGTCATTTTCGCTATCAGGCTTTAATTTGACAGGTTTAGCTTCGATGTTCTCCGGCGAATAACTTCCGCCCGTGACTTCGCCGCGCTTGGGCAGACGGCGCATTGCGTCTAACACAACGCCGCTGTCATCGGTAACGATAAAATTTGCCGCGTTTGACCAAAGACGGATATACAGTTTATAAATAGCCGTCTGCGAAGAGTTTTTTTCGTCATCAGTATTTATTGTTCTTTTTACGGTTATTCGCACAATGCGATTATCCCCTATCTGCGCCGCTTCCGTTATCCAGCCGTTTACAATCTTTGACGACAAAAATTGCGCGAAACGCAGGGGCTTGTCGCTTTTTGGAACGGCGCGAAAAGTCTCGTGCAGTCTGCACGCGCCGGGACTTAGCGAAACAAGCAACTGTTTTGTCTCCCCTTTTTTATGCAGACGCAAAATTATCACGCCAAACGCGCTCTGCACGGCGCTCTGAATTTGCGCCCCCTCAAGGGCGAGTTCTTCGAGAATTAAATTGATTTCTTTCCAGTTCAGGGACATGGGGGTAGTATAGCATAGTATTAATCGAAGAATTTCTCACACGCTCAATAAACGCACGGCGTAGCCGTGTAAGATTAATAATACCGCACAGCGTAGCACCAATAAATGCCGCTGTCTGTAATAAAAGCAAGGTCGCCTTTAGGTGACCGACAGTGCGAGAAGATCACAAAGAAGAAGAGTGTTTACGTTCATTATCTGCGGCGGTTTTTATCATTGCTTTAATTGGCACTAGAATTTCATCGGGCAAGACTGATAAATCATCCAGTATTTCTCTGAATTGCAGATAGCCTGAAATGTCTATAGATTTTTTGTATTCCTTGCCGGTTACCAGATATTCCACCGAGACACCCAGAACCGAGGCTATTTTTACCGCCGTATCGGCAGGCGGCATGGATTGTTGCGCCCCTAAATAAGCGTCTAAAGCCCGTTTTTTTATGCCTGCTTTTGCGGCAAATTCCTTCCGATTGAGGCCAATATATTCAATTTCAGAACGAAGCCTCTGCGCAAAATCGGGATATATTGAAAAAATAACATAATTATGTCATAAGAAAGTGGACAAAATACATAATTATGAATATAATAGTAAAAATACATATTTATGTATTGATAATCTTTTAAGCTGAAAGGAGTTTTTTATGAAAAGAATGAAAAAAATTGCGATGTTTGCATCCGTATTGGCGGCTGTAATCCTGTTATTTTCTTGCGGTTCAGGTGGTGATCCTGATCCAAAACTGGATCCGCCGGATTCGGAACCGGATTTTACCAGCCACAACACCGATTATTCGATTTTGGTGCGGAACAACACCAATGAGCGGCTTGTGGCTTTTCAAGGCGATCTTGTTGCGAGTAAATTAATAGGCGGCATTCCGGCTCATGCCACTAACCACGGACTGCCGAAAGACCTGGTCCTGTTTGACGTAACCAAAGATTTTCCCATGATTATTCTTACCGAGGCGCAGTATAACGCGAATAAGAACAATCTTATTTCTCAGAAGAATACGCCTTTTACCCGCGTGTATGTTTTCTATAACAGAAGTGGGGATAATACATCGGTTTACGAAATAGCCGAAGGTCTTGGCGGAAATAATTCTTTTATAATCACCAACACATCAGTCAGCATTAACGTGGAACTGCGCGTCAACGGTCCTGCGGGAGAGACGATTGGTTTCGCCCCGGCCGGCATACTCAATACAACCCTTAAATTGCAGGACGGCGATTACAGTATTTTCCCGGTCTTCAAACGGTACAACAGAGACCGCGACGTAATAGAAACGGTATACCCCAAGAATGGATCAGGTACCGGTGCGTGGTATCAAGAATACTCCTTTTCAAACGGTAACAGACAGGACATGAATCTGAAAAACCTC
>NZ_BDHF01000086.1:0-5766 GCF_054786115.1 Treponema sp. R80B11-R83G3
CAGGAGTGATAATGTTTTCAAGTTTTGACGTGGAGACGGCAAAAGAGACTAGGGTAGGAGGAACGTCAATACTTGAAAACATTATCACTCCTGAATTTAAAAAGACGGACAGCTATGTCTATTTGTTAAAACCGCCGGATTTCGCATAAACGCGGTAATAAATTTCCCCGATCCGTCAGGTTCATCCCCGCCTGAAAATCCTCCCGGAATAAATATTACCTGCGCCTTACGCGCGGCTTTTTCAAAATCTTTAACGCTTTGCGCAATGACTGCGGGAGTTAAGTTTCGTATAACAAATATTCGCGCTTTTCCTCCCGCTTTTTCAACCGCTCTCGCGCTGTCGTATTCGCTGTTAGTGCCGGGAAATACGGGGATTAAAAATTCCGGTTTTGAATGGCTGTTTTTAGGCTTTATCGTTACTCCCTTATCAAAAATAAAATTTTCAACTTTACCTTCCTGTTTAATCAGGTAAGGATAAACAGGCTCAAGAGTTTTTTCCCACGCGTCTTGTAATTTATCAAGTGAAATATTAAAAGTTTTTGTTTTAAGCGTGTAATCACCAGTTGTGCGTCCTAAAAGCGCGGCGTATGTATGTAATGGCGCCTGCGTTTCAATTACAAAACCGCAAAAACCGTCTCCCGTGAAAAGTTCGTTTTCCGCAGTAAAACCGATACGGTTGCCCATGCACATTTTCACGACGGCTTCCGCCGTTCCGCCTCTGCCGCAAGCCCATGCGGAAAGTATTTTTCCTTCTTTAATTAATTTTTCTACAGAATCAAAAAATCCGCGAAGGGCGGCAAAATCGCGCTTTTCGTAAAGAGAGAAGGGCGGTTTTAACAAATAGACATAGCTGTCCGTCTTTTTAAATTCAGGAGTGATAATGTTTTCAAGTTTTGACGTGGAGACGGCAAAAGAGACTAGGGTAGGAGGAACGTCAATTTGCCCGCCGTAGGCAAGGGAAAAACTTCCCGACATTGAATCTTTTCCCCCGATTGCGGCGGCTTCAAGACCGATTTGCGCGTCAAGAGCGCCTAACAGTGCGGAAGCGGGTTTTCCCCAGCGGACTGGATCGTCGCGTAACTTTTCAAAATATTCCTGAAATGTAAGCCAGCATTTTTTTCTGCTTCCGCCAGCCGCTATTATCTTCGCTACCGAATGTACAACGGCGAAAACCGCCCCGTGATACGGACTTACAGATGAGATATATGGATCAAACCCCCATGACATTAGGGAGCAGGTTTTTGTTTCGCCGTTTAAAACGGGGATTTTTGCCGCCATTGCCTGCGAAGGAGTGTTAAAATATTTTCCGCCAAACGGGGCTATGACTGTCGCGGCTCCAATACATGAATCAAAACGGTCAACAAGCCCTTTTTGGGAACAGATGTCAAGGCCGCTTAAAAATGTTTCAAGCTCTTTTGCGCCTACTTCATTATTTTCCGTTTTTGTTATCTCAATTTTTTTTACATGCGCTGTCGCTTTTTTTTTCGCGCCGTTGGAATTTAAAAATTCTCTTGAAATGTCAACAATTTTTTTCCCATTCCAGTTCATTACAAGACTCAGGTCTTTTGTAACTTCAGCGATTATTACGGCTTCAAGATTTTCACCTGCCGCAAGATCAATAAAAGTTTGCGCGTCTTTTTTTGAAGTGACAACAGACATTCTTTCCTGACTTTCGCTAATCGCAAGTTCCGTTCCGTCAAGCCCTTCGTATTTTTTTAATATCTTGTTTAAATCAACCGTCAGCCCGTCTGCAAGCTCACCTACTGAGACGCTTACCCCTCCCGCGCCGAAATCGTTGCAGCGTTTGATAAGACGCGCAGTTTTTGGATTGCGGAAAAGACGCTGTAATTTCCGTTCCTCAGGCGCGTTGCCTTTCTGCACGTCCGCGCCGCAAGTTTCCAATGATGAAGAAGTATGCGACTTTGAAGAGCCTGTAGCTCCTCCAATACCGTCCCGTCCTGTTCTGCCTCCCAACAGTATTACAACGTCTCCCTGTGACGGAACGGTTCTTATTACATTCTCTAAAGGCGCCGCGCCTATAACCGCCCCTATTTCCATGCGTTTCGCCTCGTAACCGGGATGGTATATTTCATGAACAAGTCCTGTCGCAAGCCCTATCTGGTTTCCGTAAGAACTGTAACCCGCCGCAGCCGTTCGGCAAATTTTTCGCTGGGGCAATTTTCCCGGCAGGGTTTCGCTTGCGTTTTTTAACGGATTAGCGGCCCCCGTTACGCGCATTGCCTGATAAACAAAAGCGCGTCCTGAAAGCGGATCGCGTATTGCCCCGCCAAGACAAGTTGCCGCTCCCCCGAACGGCTCAATTTCAGTGGGATGGTTGTGAGTTTCGTTCTTGAACATTAAAAGCCAATCCCGCTCTTTGCCGTCAACGTCAACTTTAATCTTTACGGAACAGGCGTTTATTTCCTCTGATTCGTCCAGATCGGGAAGAAGTCCTTTTTGTTTAAGAGCCTTTGCCCCGATTGTCGCCATGTCCATAAGGGTAACCGGTTTGTCTGCGCGTCCGCAAAGCGCGCGAAGGGCAAGGTAATTTTTATAACTATCATTTACGGCTTCATCGTCAATTTGAATATCATTAAGTTCCGTTAAAAATGTCGTATGGCGGCAGTGATCCGACCAGTATGTGTCAAGAAGACGTATTTCAGTTATTGTAGGGTCGCGTTTTTCCTTATCACGAAAATATTTTTGGCAGAATAATAAATCCTGCAAATCCATGGCAAGATTTAAATTCGCGCATAGCTTTTCAAGTTCTGAAACTTCAAGGGATATGAAGCCTTCAATAACGGGAACGTCGCAAGGCGCGGATAAATTTTGCTTAAGCGTTAACGGCATATCTAATGTCGCCTGTCTGCTTTCAACAGGGTTTATAAGCCATGACTTTATGCGGTTAAAATCTTCATCGGAAACATCGCCGTATATGGCGTATATTTTTGCCGATTGAATAACAGGCCTTTCCTTGCCTGTTGCAAGGGAGATACACTGGGCGCAGGAATCTGCCCTTTGGTCAAACTGACCGGGCAAGTACTCTACGGCAAATACGCGAGCAGTTTCAAAATCGGGGAGTTCTTCATAGACGGTATCTACAGGCGGCTCTGAAAAAATCGTATTTTTTGCTGAGCGGAAATCTTCCGCCGAAATGCCTTCCGCAAAATATCGGTTTATGACCCTAACTTTTGTTATTCCGTCAATTTGAAGCCCAAGATGCAAATCAGCGGCAACTGAAGCCGCTTCTTGCGCAAAATCACCGTTTTTTTCAACATAAATTGCGTAAACGCCCACGTTTTTCTCCTTTTTGCATTATACTAATTATTATAAAAATACGGAAGATCGGTAACTATTTTATAAATCAGTTGTTATAGGGTATAAAATATTGTAAAATAAGGGTTGGGGTTTACATTGAAAAAAGCAATTTTTAAAATAAGTTTACTGTTTGTAATAGGGTTCTTTACGCTTCAAGGCGCGTTTTCCCAGATAAAAAATGAAATGATACTCATAAAAGGGGGTACGTTTCTAATGGGAAGCCCTGAAACGGAGAAAGGAAGAAACTTTACAGATGAAGGCCCACAGCATAAGGTTACCGTAAGTTCGTTTTATATCGCAAAATATACTGTGACTCAGGCTGAATACGAGGAGATAATGGGAGAGAATCCAAGCCAATATAAAGGAGAGGATCTTCCTGCAGAAAAGGTAACATGGCTTAATGCCGTTGATTATTGCAATAAAAGAAGCGTAAAAGAAGGGCTGACCCCTGTTTATACAATTAACGGAAATAATGCTACATGGAACCGTTCAGCTAATGGATACCGCCTGCCTACTGAAGCCGAGTGGGAATACGCCTGCCGCGCCGGAACTCAAACGCCTTTTTACACCGGAGATAAAATTGAAGAAGCAGGTTGGTACAAGGGCAATTCACGTGATATGACAACATTACAGCGTTCCACTTTTCCGGTAGGTCAAAAAAAACCAAACGCTTTCGGTCTTTATGATATGCACGGTAACGTACTTGAATGGTGCTGGGATTTTTTTGGGAATTATACCGCCGAGGCTCAAGTTGACCCAATAGGACCCGCGACAGGGGACAGGCGGGTTTATCGCGGAGGTTGCTTTGATTTTGATGAATTAAACTGCCGCAGCGCGTACCGATACAGACAGCATGTTAATTTTAAATTTTTCTACAATGGGTTTAGAGTAGCGCGGTCTTTATAACCACGAACCAATACGAACAAGAGCGAAGAGATCTATCACGAACCACACGAACCAACGCGAACAACGACAAGATGTGGATTGGAAGTTCGTGGTGTTCGCGTTGGTTCGTGGTAAAAAAAATCATAATAATGTATAATAAGCCATGGGATCAAAAAAGGACAGGATTAATGAATTAGAGACTTTGATACAGAGGTATCAGGCTTCTTACTATAACGGAGAGGCTGAAATTTCCGATGGGGAATTTGATCTCCTTTGGGATGAGTTAAAAAATCTTGCTCCGCAAAGCGAAGTTTTAAAGAAAGTAGGGACGGGGACTGAGACAGACGGTTTCCCGAAAGCGCGTCATCTTATCCCGATGGGCAGTCAGGACAAAGCGTCCAATCCGCAAGAATTTATTGAATGGGCGGAAAAAATGGGGTTGGATACGCAGACAGAGACTTCGTTAACCAATAAAAAAAACAAGTTAACAAAAAAATTCATTGTTCAGTATAAATTGGACGGCGCAAGCCTTGAATTGCAGTACGAAAAAGGGAAACTCATTCGCGCCGTCACGAGAGGAGACGGCGTAACAGGCGATGACATTACCGGCAACGCACTGCGCATGAGCGGCGTAGTTCAAAAAATGGACGTTTCATTTACAGGCGGCGTAAGGGGCGAAGTTGTCATGACGCACGATGTCTGGAATAACAAATACCCGTCTAAGGCAAATTGCAGAAACGCCGCCAATGGGCTGATGCGCAGAAAAGATGGCGAAGGCTGTGAAGATTTACAAGTCATCGTTTATGACGCTGCAGCAACGGATAACGACAGGTTTTTTAAAGACGAACTGCAAAAACTCAAATGGCTGAAAGAGCGCGGATTTAAAACAACGGAAACAAAGACCTTTACCACGGCGCGGGAGATTATCGCCTACCGTGAAAAAATTGCAGCCGAAAGGGAAAAGCTCCCCATTGATATAGACGGCCTTGTGGTAAAGGACATAGAGACTGATATGTCAGATCTTCGCAAGGCGCGCCCTGAAAAGCAGATTGCCTTCAAGTTTGAATTAGAGACGGCTTTCAGCATTTTGCGCGAAGTGATATGGAGCGAGTCGGGGGCGACATATACGCCCATCGGCGTGGTCGATCCTGTGCGCCTTGCGGGAACCACGGTAAA
Organism: Treponema sp. R80B11-R83G3; assembly: GCF_054786115.1. Taxonomy (NCBI): domain Bacteria; kingdom Pseudomonadati; phylum Spirochaetota; class Spirochaetia; order Treponematales; family Treponemataceae; genus Treponema; species Treponema sp. R80B11-R83G3. The sequence continues at coordinate 5,380 of NZ_BDHF01000086.1, forward strand.
AAGGGCAAATCTAAATAACCCGGACATGATTCGCTCTATGGGGCTGAAAATAGGCTCAACTGTTTCCGTTGTAAAACGCGGGGAAATAATCCCGAAGATCGAAGGGCTTGCGCCTGTTTCATCGCAGGAAGAGACGCTGGAAATTAACTTTCCCAAAATCTGCGGAGTGTGCAATACCGCCCTTGTTGACGCGGGAACGAGGCTGTACTGCCCGAACCCGGCTTGTCCAAAGAGGCTTTTGCACCGTTTGGAAAAATGGGTGGAGGTACTGGATATACGCGAATTGGGAGAAAAACTTCTTCGCCAATTATTTGATAAAAACAGGGTAACGCATATTCATGAATTATACACGTTAACGGCGGGGGAGCTTGCCGAATTCGACAGAAT
>NZ_BDHF01000087.1:0-5969 GCF_054786115.1 Treponema sp. R80B11-R83G3
ACAAAAATCGTGTCAAACAACTAATAGCATATATTTCCCATATTTTTATTTTTTTCTCATATTATTTTTGCATAACGGACGGTCTACGAACAGAAGGTTTAAGAACCTTTGGTTCTAGCCGTCTTTTATATTACTCCGTTGGAGTAAATTCTGCCTAAAGGCAGGTAATTATTCGTAATTTCCTGTCTAAAAGGAGGAAATTACAGCGGACTAAAGTCCGAAGGAGTTTTTCAATGAAGAAAAACGTAATTTTAGTAGTAGCGCTTTTTGCGCTCATGGTGTCGGCGCTGTCAGCTCAGACGTATAACGCTGAAAGTGATTTTCAGGTAACGAAAAACGGAAACGCGATAACGATTGAAAAGTATGTCGGTACAAAAGCGGTAGTGAGTATTCCGCCGAGCATACAAAATACTCCAGTTACCATCATTGGAGGCAACGCTTTCAAAAACAACAAAACCATTACCAGCGTAACCATACCCGACAGCGTTAAGACAATCAAGGAAGGCGCTTTTTATGCATGCAATAGCATTACCAGCCTTACCATAGGAAAAGGTATTACCAGTCTTGAATATGGCGCTTTTAACGCTTGTGCCGCCCTTACTAGCGTAACATTTCAAGGAGAAATTAATTTAGGTTATTTTGATTCTCTAGCGTTCGACACAGGTACAGGCAACTTACGCTCCACGTTTTACGCAGAACGTTATGCCATTGGATGGCCTGGAACATACACAAGACCGGACGCTAGAAGCACAACATGGACGAGACAAGGAGCGACAACTACCACCACACCTGCATCATCAGGCGACCCCGAAAGCGATTTTAAGGTAACGAAAACAGCAAACGCAGTAACGATTACACAATATGTTGGTAATAAAACAGCAGTGAACATTCCGTCACGCATACAAAACCTTCCGGTTACCATCATCGACGACTGTGCTTTTCAAGACCAAAACAAGATTACCAGTATAATCATACCGAACGGCGTTACCAGCATTGGGGAATACGCTTTTATGAACTGTGCCAGTCTTACCAATATAACCATACCGAACAGCGTTAAAAGCATTGGGAAAAACGCTTTTAACCTCTGCGTCAAACTTACTAGCGTAACTCTGCCTAACAGCATTACCACTATTGGAAAGGATGCTTTTAGGTACTGTAGCGCCCTTATCAGCGTAACGTTTAGCGGCACGATTCCTTCAGCAGGATTTGATGACGCATTCCGTGGACAAGGAGACATACGTGCCAAGTTTTACGCAACAGACAAGGACAAAGGAACGGCGGGAACATATACTACAACATCTCCTGCGGGCACAGCCTCAGTATGGACGAAAAAGTAAGAAACAGGGAATAGCGAATGGGGAGCAGGGAGAAAACTCCGCTCCCTATCGCAACGGTACTCTAAATATAGGAGGTGAGCACAGTAGTAAAATACTTATTAGCGCTTGAAGATGTATGCCTGTACTAAATAAATTCTTTGGGCATACATCGTGTAGTAGTTCGTGTGGTTCGTGGTAAAATTCTTCCATTCTTCATTGCTAATTGCTCATTCCCTAATTGCAATTTCCCCCCCATCTCAGCATAATAACAATATGAAAACCGTAACATTAAGCCTTTTAATAATATTCCTCTTAACCGCCTCCTGCACAAAACAACAAGAAATGTCCCTTGCGGAACTAGAAGCTCTCAGCGCCGAGGGACTTGCGGAACTGCTCGCTAAAACGGTAAACAAACCGTGGAGAGGCGAAGAATTCATCCCCGGAAAAATAGGCGGAACATGGTTCACCGTAATGAACGAAGACCCTAAAAGCTTTAACCACCTTATTGCCGAACAGGACTCCTCCACATCCGCCGTAGTCAGCTGCATGACGGACTACCTGCTTGAATACGACGTTGTGGCAAGAAGTTGGAAACCACGAGTCGCTTCCGCCCAAATACAAGTTGACGAAAAAAACGGCACAATGCAAGTTATCTTCACATTAAGGAACGACGTTTACTGGAGCTACTATAATACCGGTAAAAAAATAAAAGTAACAAGCGACGACATCATCTTCTGGTACGATGAAATAGCCGGTGACCCCGACTTTCAAAGCTCAAGCTATTACGGGCAATTCTTAACAATGCCGGACGGCAGCGAAGCCCATATCGACGTTGAAAAAATTGACGATCGGCGTTTCTCGTTTCACTTTCCGCGAATAATAGCGGAGCCGTATTTAATGACCAACATGGACTTCGGCCCCCGCCACATATACGAACCGGCGAAAAAACAAGGCGGCGTGGAAGGAGTCAGAAACCTGTTCAGCGTCGCCGTAAACCCGCAGACAATACCTTCAATGGGCGAATGGTTTTTAATCGAATACACGCCCGGGCAGAGGCTTGTCTACAAACGCAACACCGACTACTGGAGAAAGGACGCAAACGGCGTAACGCTGCCCTACCTTGAAGAAATGGTCATGCGCATAATCCCCGATGAAAACACAAAACTATTGCTTTTTAAAAACGGCGAAATAGAAAGTTACAACCTCCGCCCGGAAGACATTGACGGCGTTATAAACAAAAGCGACGCGAACTATACCGTCTTTAACAGCGAAGGCTCATTAAGCGCGGCGTTTTGGACATTCAATCAAAATCCAGTAAACGAAAAGAATCCCCAGTACGAATGGTTCACAAAAAAAGAATTCCGTCAGGCGATGAGCTGCCTTCTTAACCGCGACAGAATAAGCGCCCAAGTGTACCGGGGCCTCGCCCAGCCAAAACTCAATGTTTTCCCAGAGCCTAACCCGTACTATAACCCCTCGCTCGTGTTACAATACCTTTATGACGATGAGCGAGCTATTGAACTTCTGGCTTCCATTGACATAAAGAAAGATAAAAAGGGAATCATGCGTGATTGGAAAAAACGCAAAATAGAATTTGATTTAACTATCAGATCGGAAAGCTCAGTTTATCAGGACATAGCGTCCATAATAAGGGACGAACTTTCAAAAATCGGCATTAAGGTGAACATCCGAGTTTTGGATTTTCAAAAACAGGTGCAGCAGTTATTTACAACATTTGATTGGGATTCCATGCTGATGGGGCTTTCAGGCGCGAATATCTTCCCAAGTCAGGGAAGCAACGTATGGCCGACATCGGGTAACCTGCATATGTGGTATCCCAATCAAACGTCGCCGGCGACGGATTGGGAAGCCCGTGTTGATTATCTTTACAACGAAGGCAAGTTTACGATTGACGATCAAAAGGCGCAGGAGATTTGGGACGAGTTTCAATCCATAATGCTCGAGCAATGCCCCATGATCTACTTAATGCGCTCACGAGGTTTTTGGGCGTTAAACAACCGTTGGGATTTTTCAAACGTATACTTTGACAACTTGAACGGCTCTGAAACAAATTATATATTTATTAAATAAGGAGAAAAAATTATGAAATCCCCCAGAGAAGTAAACATCGACATTAAACTTATTGATTTTGTTGACTCGTTTAAATTTCCCGAACCTGTGATGAAATGCTTAAAACTTCTTCTTGCCAACGAGGAATTGCAATTTGCCCAGGAATACGCTAACACGGTTTCCATCATAAGGCTGGGATACAACGATCACGGCCCCGTCCACATGCGCACGGTAACATATAACGCCGTGATAATGCTCGATCTGTTAAAAAAAGCCGGTATAAAAACAAGCCTTGAAGAAGACGGTTGCGGCACTTATGAAGACAGCTTTATCGCCGTAATGATCGCGGCGATGTTTCACGACCTCGGCATGGCGATGGGCAGGCAGCTTCACGAATCGCACAGCCTGATGCTTGCCATACCCATAATTGACAAGATTCTGGATCAGGTATACCCCGATGATTTGCGCAAGAGAGTCATGATCCGCGCCCTCGCGCTTGAAGGAATTGCCGGCCACATGGGCACGATAACCGTTTCCTCTCTTGAAGCGGGAGTAATACAGGTGGCGGACGGCTGCGACATGACCAAGGGAAGGGCGCGCATTCCGATAGCCATTACTTCACATAACGCTAAAGTCGGGCAAATTCACCAATACTCCGCCAACTCTATTGAAGAGGTAGACATTACCCCCGGCGGCGAAAAACCAATCCGCATTGACGTAAATATGTCCAGCGAAGTGGGGCTTTTTCAAGTTGAAGAAGTGCTCATGCATAAAATAGCCCAAAGTACCGCCAAACAGCATATCGAGTTATACGCCAAAGTAGGAAACGACGAAGCAAAAAGGTATTTATAATTAAATGTCAGGTAACACATTCGGCGAATTATTTAAAGTAACGACTTTCGGCGAATCGCACGGTCAGGCGATGGGCTGCGTGATAGACGGATGCCCGGCGGGTTTGGAAATTTCAGCTAACGACATTGAAAAAGAACTTGCCCGCAGACGTCCCGCAAGCTTCTACGGTTCCAGAGATGAAAAAGACGCTCCTGAAATCCTATCCGGCGTTTTTGAAGGAAAGACTCTAGGAAGCCCGATAGCGATTATAGTCCGCAACGCAAACCAGAACAGCCATGATTACGACGAATTAAAAGACATATACAGACCCGGCCACGCCGATTTTTCATGGGAAGCAAAATACGGCATTAGGGACCATCGCGGCGGCGGCAGAAGCTCAGGCAGGGAAACTCTTTGCCGAGTAGCCGCTGGAGCGGTAGCCAAGAAATTTCTTTCTCTGCATGGAATATCAATCATGGCGTGGTCGTCATCAATTGCCGGAATAACCCAAGTATCCCCCGGCGAAGACGGCTTTGACATTGAAGAAATAGAGCGCAATCCTTTCCGCGTCCCAAGCAAAACTGGCGCGGAAAAAGCCGCCGCCAAAATAGAAGAACTCCGCAAAGATGGCGAAAGCGCAGGCGGCGTAATAACCTGCCTTGCATCGGGAGTAAACCCCGGTTTAGGAGAGCCTGTCTTTGACAAACTTGACTCACGTCTTGCGGCGGCGATCATTTCCATAGGAGCCTGCAAGGGCGTTGAGTTTGGCGCCGGTTTCGCAGTCGCCAATATGAAAGGCAGTGAAAACAACGATTTGCCTTACAATGACGGCAACGGCAAATTCGCCACCAACAACTGCGGCGGCATATTGGGAGGCATTTCTTCAGGCCAGGACATAATTTTCAGGGCCGCATTCAAACCAACGCCCTCAATCAGCAAGCCGCAAACCGCTTTTGACAAAAACGGTAATGTTAAACAAATCGCGATTAAAGGCAGACACGATGTCTGCATACTACCAAGAGCCGTCCCTGTAGTAGAAGCCATGACCGCTTTAGTACTCGCCGACTTTTTACTTTTATCACGTATCGCCAAGATTTCACACTAAGATCACGAAGAAGGTGTTATTTCAATGAGCAATGAAAAATGAGCAATGAGCAATTTCGTTGTTTGCGGGCGCGGTTTTTTGGCAAGCCGCTATGCTTGCTAACTTCGCTCATTGTTCATTGCTAATTGCTCATTGCTAATTAGTTCCCCACTTTGTGTTCTTAGTGTGAGGTCTTCTTAAAAAAAATATCTATTAGCCTTTTCTTATATAAAGAGGGATTGAACTAATTTCTTTGTCATCTATGAATAGGACAAAATTTATCAGTCCTGGATTTTTAAAGTGAAGATTTGAAATGCTGAAAACAAGATGGGAAACCGCAGACGCGTTTCCCACGCCCCTTACTTCGATATTTCCGTTAATCGTTTCCATGCTCATATCGCCTTCCAAATCGCGGGTTTCAATTCTAAAAGCGTGGTTTCCAAATTCCCAAAGATCAAAGCGCAGGCGGATCACGACCGAAAGCTGAGGATGAACGCACGGGAAATTACGCGAAATAATAGTATCGAATGTCCCTACGATTGTAAGTTTTCCGCCGTTTTCCTGCGCAAAATCGCAAAATGTAAAAAGCTCTATTTTAATAATAACACCTCGCTAATGTGATGATATATTCTAATACATATTATTAAATGAGGCAATATATCATATAT
>NZ_BDHF01000088.1:0-5464 GCF_054786115.1 Treponema sp. R80B11-R83G3
CGCTTGATATGGTGAGTACACCGGTAGAATTGTGGTAAATCGCGTAAGAAGAAGTAGAATTTGCGGTGTTAGTAATGTCCGCCGTACTGGTTATGGAAACAGTGTTGGCAGTGGTTATGGTTCCGGTTCCGGTTACGTTTGAGGTTATTTTCCCGCTTAGTGTTACCGCGCCCCAGTTTCCGCCCGTGGTGTTAAAACTTGCGGAAGCCGACCCTATGTCCAGCGTATTCGTACCGTCTCCAAATTGAATGGAGCACGCCGCTGCGCTGGCGTCCGTTCGTATAGCGTTTATAACTGGCTGTATGGCACTAAAATCTCCCTCTGTCGTTACTTTGGTAACGGTATAGGCATTTCCGGCTTTTGTCCATTTGTAGCCGGGTCCAGTTTGATTGTAACTGAGCTGAATATTGCTTCCGCTTACCGATAACGTAAAAGAGCTGTTTACCGATGTAAAATTCGTAATGAAAGATGCGCCGCCAGATACCGCTATGCCGTCCGGTATATCATCGGAAAAGCCAAGCCTGTAAATTTTATCACTGCCGGGGGTAAAAACGCCAGATGCTGTAAATAAAGAACCCCCCGTTGCCGTTCTGTATATAGTGCCCGTTATAGTTGGGTTGCCGCGTAAAATAATTTGGCCAGACGAAGTGTTGAATACCGCGTTTCCAGTAGTTGCGGTATTTTCTATCGTGCCGCCATCTATAATCATTACAGAATTGGTAACGGTTCCGGTACAAAAAATCGTTCCTTGCGCGGGGTCCGGGTTTGCCGACGTTACCTTCGCATTTCCCGACACGGAAATGCCGCCAGAAGAGTTAGTGCTCTCGGTGTACACCGCATAGCCCGTTGTCGCCGAAACCGTACCGCCAGAAATGGTTACCGGGCCGGTAGATCTGTTGTACACAGCGTAGCCGCTGTTTCCCGTTGCCTGAACCGTTCCGCCGTCTTTGATAGTTACCGTGCCGGTATTATTGTTGTACACCGCACAGCCCGATGTCGTCTGAACCGTTCCGCCTGAGATGCTTACCGCATCGGTGCTGGTTGAAGAAGAGTTAAAAATTGTCCTGGCGTTTGTGCTTGTCGCCGTATTGGTTACGGTTCCACCGGTTATTAACAGCCGCGCCCCGGCGTTTGACAGCACAATGGTTCCCGCCGAGGTAACAATATTCGCCGAGGTAATCATCGCCGTGCCGTTGACGGTTACGAGGCCGGTGTTGGCGATATTGACAGCTTGCCCGTGCGCTGTCCCGCTTGCCGCTGTCGCGCTTACCGTGCCGCCGGAAAGGGTAAGCGTGCCGGTGGAATTAAAGTAAACCGCCCTGGCGTTTTCATTGTTGTATGTGTTGGCTATGTCCGCCGTGCTGGTAACAGAAATATTGTCGGCAATAGCAATGGTTCCTTCGGTAGTGCTTGTGTTAGCTCCGGTTATTTTCCCGCTCAGTGTTATAGCGCCCCATGTTCCGTCTGTGTTGTTAAAGGATACGTTTGCCGTGCCTATGTTCAGCGCGGTTGTACCGTCCCCAAACCGAATGGAGGCCGGGTTACCGGCGGCGGCGGTTCTGATGGCGGTAATGACATTCGTTATCGCTTGGTTAGCGGTTCCTATTGTCGCACTGCCTTTGGTTGCCGTAAACGCCGTGCCGCTGCCCGTGATAATGTAGGGGGCAGTCAAAACGGTAACGCTTACAGAGCCGGTCGCGGTATTGTAATTTGCCGTGTCAGTCGGCGTAAATGTTACGCCGTAACTGTTAGTGCCAGAAGCGGGACTGATCGTACCGTCAGTCCATGCGAAAGAACCGGCTGGATTGGATTGTCCGCCGCTCAAAACGGAAGCTGACAAAAGACCGCCCTGGTATATTTCTGTCGCAGTCGGCCATTGGGAAATGGACGGGGTGGCCTTGTTGATGGTAAAGTGGGCGCTTCCGGTACTGCCAGCGTAGTTGCCCTTGCCGGTAGCTGTTACTGTCGCCTGCCCCGCGTTGGTGTTGTCGCTGTATTCAAAGGTGTATTCTGTGGAATAATTGAGATACGTTGTGCCGTCCGCTACGGAAACAGTCCCCGTTCTGGGGCTTCCGTTATAGATGAGATTTGAGACGCCGGAGACTTGAACGGTAAGGGTAGTAGCTTTGGGGTTTACCGTCAAATCATCTGTTTCAAGCGGGTTTAAATCGCCATAAGTTATCGTAACAGGTTGGCCGTCATGGGTTAAATGCACCAAATGGGCGCCCTGCGCCGGGTCTGCCGTTATGTTTTTAGCCGTAAAATTCGCGGCGGCAATGTCTTCGGGATCGCCTTCATCGTAGGTCAGCGTAACCACAAGCCCCGCCAGATCGAGCGCTTCGCCGTGCGTATATGACAGCCCGGTCGGCTGCGCTTTAATCTCAATTTTGGTAACTGTCCTTGTGTCCGTTGCCGGGAAGGTGTAGGACAGGGTGACGGTTTTTCCGGGGTTATCTGACTTTACCGCCGTTTGTCCGTTGACCTCGGCAGTAGTCGAGTTGGTAAACGTGTGCCCGGTGTTTGCCGTAAGTGTTACCGTAGCGGTATATACTTTGCCCCCTTCGAACTTGCCGCCAACAGGCTCCGGCGACCACGACACCGTGCCGACGGTAAAATATTCCTCGTCGGAACTGTCTCTTGCCGTCGTATGCGCTGTCGCGTCTTTTACCGGGGCGGTAACGGTGATTTCAGCTTTTGCAATGGGCGTTGCGCCTATTTCCGGGAATACCGCCGTAATAGTGCCGGAATTGGCGGCATTGCTGACAGTTTCCGCGCCGCTAACCGTGAAGAAATTCTCCGCTACGCCTTGCAACGTGAAGCCGGTTTTTGCCGTCAAGGTGATAGTCGCCGTGTATGCGGTCAATGCTGCAAAAGTTGAATCATTGGGCGACCATGTTACGGTTCCGGTATACTGCGCCGTTGCAGTAATCGCCGTTGCCGGTGTTTCCCCAGTTATAGGGGCAGTTATGCCGCCAATAGCAGAAATGTTAATTACGGTCGGTGTGTTTGTCGGTTTGTTTCCGGGTTTTGTACCCTCGTCCGGCGACGGACACCCCGTCAAAGGCAGGACTGCAAAGCCGATTACCGCTACAAGAGCGATTGCTAAAAAGCCAAGCCTCTTAGCCAGTATTCCTTTGTTTTTCATTTGAAACTCCTTGTTTCTTGATTTGAATATAAAAAGTCGATATTTCCACAGAAGCGGAAACCCGGCGTTTTGAATTAGGGAGAAGAAAAGAGGGAAAAGGTTAATAGGGAAAAAGGCTGTTGTTGGAAACCAAATCATGTTGCTCCATATTTAGATAACTAACTTCGCTACCCTTTCCCTTTTCACCTCCTTATTTAGTTCCTTTTCCCTCTTCTCTTCTTCCTAATAATATTAATATTGTCTTAGGAATTAGAAATTAAAGCCTATTAAAAGTAATAGTTTTTTGTATTTTGACCGTTTTCTACCTATTAATATTAATAGGTAGCCGAACAAGCCCGTTATTTGCCGTACTTGGCGAATAATTGATTCTTATTTTTAACGCCTAATCTTTTGTACACATTACAAATATGAAAATTAACAGTAGGAACGCTGATATATAACGCTTCCGAAATTTCCTTCGCGGTTTTGCCGGAGATGAGAAGTTGATATATTCCCTGTTCACGAGGCGTAAGATTCGCATCTTCTGGAATGAAAAGTTTATGTTCGTTTCCGCTCCTAATTATTTCGGCAACAGAAGTGTTAAAGTAATCGTAAGGAAGCAAATCCCCAAGTTTTACTTCAATAACATCAGTACCACGGCCTTTAAAATAAAAAAGCGCGTCAGTGGACATAAATTCCATAAACATATGACGGCAGGAGCCGCAAGAAGTCAGAGGGACAGGTGAATTCGGGGCTACCATTACAAGAACCTTAAAGGAGCGTTTTCCTTCGCTCAACGCTTTCATTAAAGCGACTTCTTCCGGGCAGACGGTAAACTTATAGTGACGGTTTTCTATATTGCATCCGGTAAAGATAGAACCGTCATCTGCAAGCAGAGCGGCTCCAACCTTAAAATTAGAATAGGGGACATAAGCTTTTTCTGCCGCTTTTTGAGCTTTATCAAAAAGAGTATCCAATAAGGATTTCTTCAAAAATGACCTCCCCTGTTTAATAAAAAACGTTTAAAGGTTATGTATGACATAATATTTATATTATGTATTAAATAATTATTCAATAAATAAATAGGTTTTATTATTATTTTTTAGGTAACCAAATGGGGCAACCGCGAGATATTTTTGCTAGAAATTTAAGGGAAACCCGCAGAAAATGCGGTTTTTCACAAGAAAAACTGGCAGAAAAGGTCAATGTATCCACACATCATATCGCTATGATAGAACTAGCCCGTAATTTTCCCACATCAGAATTGATAGAGCGTATCGCAAAAGCTCTTAACATTAAAATCTATGAACTGTTTGTAGAAAGCAATTCCATGAGCCATGATTTTGAACAATTACGCAAAGAAATCAAAACCGACATGAAACAACTGTTCAACGAGTTTATTGAAAAAACTAAAAAGAAGAAAAATTAATGTTTTCGTCACTCCACCTTAAAGCGCGAAACTTCCCTTATCAAAGCGTCAATGGCATCACGGTTCTTGAGGGTCATTCCATTGACATTGTTTACCGCTATGTTTATCTGCTCCGCGCCAATTGCCATCTCGTTCATGCCGCCGGTTATTTCCACTGTCATTTTTCCAAGGTTCTGGCTCTCATTCATTACTTCCTGGCTGCCGTTAAGCATTTCTTCACTGCTGCTCTTTACCTGCCGCGTAAGATCATTCAAACTGCCGACGCTTTGCAGTACCTGTTTGCTCCCCTGTCCCTGCTCTTCCATAGCGTTGCGGACATTTTCTTCCTGTATCGAAACCGTCTTTACGCCAGAGTCAATCGCCTCGAATCTTTTAAGCACGTTATCTGTGGAGCTTGTTATATTTTTGATTGATTCCGCTATTTTTTTCAGTACCGTGCCGATTGTCTTGGACTGCTCACCGGAACTTTCCGCAAGTTTGCGGATTTCATCGGCGACTACGGCAAAGCCTTTGCCGGCCTCTCCGGCGTGGGCCGCCTCAATTGCCGCGTTCATCGAAAGCAGATTGGTCTGGCTGGCGATGTTTTCCATTACCGAGTTAATTTCCAGCAAGCCTTCGGACTCACGGGATATTTCCTGAATGTCCGTCGCCACTTCCTGCAATCCGCCACGGCCTACTTCAGAGGCTTCTTTTAATGAATTTACATTGGTCGCGTTATTCACCAGCGTGTTGGTAACAGAGCCGATATTGGCTACCATTTCCTCAATCGCGGATGACGCCTGCGAAACATTTTGGCTCTGTTTTTCCACATGGCCATTGAGTTTGTTAATATTCACTATTACCTGTTCCATAGTGGCGTTGGTTTCGGTTACGCTGGCGGACTGATTTATAACACGGCTCTTGATGCTCTG